>NZ_JBFTQI010000937.1:0-2073 GCF_056398925.1 Pedobacter sp. 01T416_2 | reverse complement strand
CAGTTTGGAAAAGTATAGGCTATTTGATTATTTTTTGCCAAGTAAGCTCAGCATCTTTTCTCCATATCTTTTGCCTAACATACGGTAGCCTTCGGCAGAAAAATGTAGATTGTCCGGTCCATCAGGACAGCCCGCAGAAGAAATAACATGTGCATTGGGGATGGTTTGCGGTAAAGTTGCAATAATAGCGTTCATGCTGGCACAAACTCCGCCCTGATCGGCGTTTACCACTTCTCCGGCTAGTAACGGCGTATTTTTAGCTTCTAATTTTAGGTCTTTCAATAAGTTTTCATACACGCCCTTTACTTTTTCTGGCCACGCTTTATCGCCGGTGTTTGACTCTCCCTGATGCAACAATATCCCTTTGATTATGCCACTTTGCTGTGCAATTTTAGCCATCTCTACCATCCGGGCATATGGGTTTCCCTCGTATTCAGCTAACATACCCTTCATCCAATCTGGCGCTGTTGTGGTGTAGGATTGGTAATTTTCTTTGTCGAACAGTTCAATTTTACATCCGCCTACGGCGACATTGATTACACCGATTTTAATATTTTTGGGCAGGTTGGCAACAAGTGTCCGGCCGAAATAATCTACTGGGCCCAGTCCCGTTTTACATCGTGTTAGCGGCGGAACAGCAGTATACCAGTTACCTTTTGTACGGTTTAAGTTATCGCAATTAACGGCTTCCAACAGGCGAAACCGTTGGTCAACTGCTGTAGTATCTTGTGTTTCAAATTTGGCAGCTCCTTCCATGTTCGATTGTCCGAAACACAGAAATATATAAAAATTCGAATCCTGTGAAAATGAGGGAATACTGATCAGCAATAAAGCTGCACAAGTAAAGATGGCACGTAGTTTAGTCATATTTGGTTATAGTTGATCGTAATTGATGTATACTGATGATTTAGCAGTACATATTGCCTTTAATCATCAAATGCTTGTTTGTTTAAAACTTTGTAACCTCGTAGTATGCTTTTTTGGGTTTTAAATCGGCATCAAATAGTAATGGAAAGTTTTTCCTACCTCTGGCATCGAGCCAGCTATAACGGTCGGAGAGRTTCCAAAAGGTAACACCCGTAATGTTCTTTTTATATTTTCTGAACACCTCAAAAACCATCTTATATTTTTCCAATTGCTGCTGTTCCATTTCTGGTGTAAAAACAGCTGTATTAGCGCCTTTTTCACCTGTAACCATCTGGCCGCCCTGTCTTCCCGAATACACGGAAACATCTAACTCGGTAAATTGGATCTGAAGACCAAGTGATGAAAACAATTCAATAGATTTTTCAAGTTCGGAGCGGGTAGGGTTACTGATAGACCAATGCGCCTGTAATCCAACGCCATGAATGGGAACTCCTTTGGCTAATAGCTTTTTAAGCATCCGATATATCTTGTCCCGTTTTATAGGATTTTCCGTATTGTAATCGTTATAAAACAACAATGCTTTTGGATCTGCCACATGTGCATTCCTAAATGCTTGTTCAATAAAATCCTCTCCTGCAATGTTATACAGCTGAGATTTCCGGAAAGTGCTGGTATCATCTGCAATCACCTCATTTACTACATCCCAAGCGTAAATTTTCCCACGGTACCGGGATACAACGGTGTTAATATGGTTTTTGATCCTGGAAAGCAACACATCTTTAGTTACCTGGTTTCCTGTAGAGTCTTTAAATAGCCATCTTGGTGTTTGGGCATACCAGACTAAGCAGTGACCCCTTACTTTTATCTTATTCTGTAATCCAAATTGAACAATTGAATCTGCAATTTTCCAGAAAAATCTATTTTCAAAGGGATGTATTGGACCCATTTTCATTGCATTTTCTGCCGTGATACTATTAAAATGTGTTAAGATCAGCGACTTTTCTTGATTATGGAGGTCGCTCGGCTTAACGGCAACACCTATGGGGAAATAATTTTTATAGTAATCTTTAAGCCCGCTGGCTCTTTTGTATGCACTTAAGGTCAGGATCCCTAAGAAAAGGAATAGAAGAATCGCTAATAATTTATTCGGCTTTCGGCTCATAATCTGGTTTGATGATCAGTAGGCTAAATTATTCGGATTGTGGC
>NZ_JBFTQI010000936.1:0-2074 GCF_056398925.1 Pedobacter sp. 01T416_2 | reverse complement strand
CTTCTGGTTTTCTTACCACTTTTCAGATAGGGCCGTCCGAGCCGCTTTTTCTTTTCTTCCATTCCAAAATCATCTAAAAGAGAAAACGAGTTGCGAGTTTTCTCCATCCCCAAATGCTCCGCTTTGGGGCAAGATTCTTTTTGGAGGGATAATCCGCAGGATTATTGTCCGACAAAAAGACATCTTGCGGGTATAAAAAAACCAAGGGTTTACTTGCTAACTTCTACATATCTAAAATTGACTTCCCTTTTATTTACAAACAATCAGGACATAAAAAAAGGGGCCGAATGGCCCCTCCCACCTAAACTAAAAACAAAAAAAAACAAGTCTTCAATAAGGTATACCGGGATTACTCACGTAAGTCCATACGGACCTGGCCGTCGCCTGCCTCTGCGCTTTCGTTTATTGATATGATCTCAACTTCGCATGAATTTTCCGTTCCTCACGGAATAATGCTTCATCCCACAATTTCAAAGAACAGGTGCATGGCACCTATCTATTCCCATTAGCATAAAAGACTTTCTTTTGAAGAAAATCTTTTACTTGATCATTTGGAACCGCATCTTTGATGACGGCACCATGGATCAGGTAATTTTTAGATTGTTATTCAGTTATTCTTAAAACAGGTTACCCCGTTTCATTGACCAAACGTATCCAGTAATTTAGCGTGATGAAATTTTTGGCCTGAAATGGCCTGAATTGGTCTGAGTATGAGCGTAAAGTGACCTAACAACTGGCATGTTCAGTCTAAACTAAGGACTTGATGGAATCGTGAAGACTGAGCTAAATATATCCAATCTTCCCAGATTCTCTCTTCATTTTCCAATCTATCTTTCCTGCATTTGATCGGTTAATCCTCCGCGAAGATGGTTTTACAAGAAACGGCCTTCCCGGACACGATTTACAGCAAATCAGCCCACTTTGTAAAACACATCGGAATAAGAAATATAATTTTGATTTTAAGGTAATTAGAACATCTCTATTTTGGTTCTCGATGAATCCAATCCTGCTTTCAGAAGCATAAAGCCGCTTAAAATGAGCTGATTGACCACTTTCAAGCGAAATCTGGTGAACAATATAGGCCGAAAAGTAAGATTCATAAAATTCTAACGAACATTCACCTTCAATTCTCATAATTGCCACCAAAAGTGGGAAAGAACCATTTTTATCGTAACACCCACTTAAATGAATACTCCATTCAAATTCTGGATAATGATAGCATACTTATTCCTTTTGAAAGTTCTGAAATCCAAGTAGATTATCATTATGCCAATAAAAGAGTTTTATTTTCTCTCTCTAGTTTTCCAATCTGGGTGAACTAGTTATCATTTATTCTATATCTAATTATTACTATTTAGCATTTTAGTTACATTTCTAAAGAAGCGTTGCAGCAATGAACTTTTTTCAGTAATAATTTCTACATCTGCCTGCATTCCATTTTTAAGCACTATTTTTCGATTAGAATCTTTATTTTCAAATTGCTCGAAACTTACTTTAGCGAGAAAAACACTGTCCTTATACGCTACATCAGAGATATACGAAAGCCGACCTCCTATAATACCGTATTGCTCAAATGGAAAGCTTTTCAGTTTTACCAAGACACGTTCACCCTCATGTATTTTACCCATATTATACTGAGGAATCTGTATCTCGCCAAAAAAAATGGCATTACCTGGGTTCACAATAAATACTTCCTGATCAGCAACTACATTTTGGTTCTCTTGTATTATGCCTGCAAAACTCAGTTTGCCTGCCAAAGGTGCTCTTAAAATATGCTCCAATATCCAATTATCACTTTCAGTTACACATTGATTTAAAGCCTGTACAAATTTTGCCTGCTCTTCGGCAATAGTGTGCTTAATATCCAATAATTCTTTTTCCTTTGCTGTGTAGCTGCTGGAATTGTTCAGTATCGCAGTTTCTGTTTGTTGGAGTGGATATTTGGCTGACAAAAATTTGTTTTCCTGCTGCGTGAACTCACTTCTAGAGATTACCTTGTTCTTAAATAGTTTTTGATAGGCTTTATATTCTTCTTCTTGATTGGCATATTCGAGTTTTTGAATCTTCTCTTGTT
>NZ_JBFTQI010000935.1:0-2077 GCF_056398925.1 Pedobacter sp. 01T416_2 | reverse complement strand
GCACAAAAATATGCCACCGTAGAAACCGGTGCTGAAATTAGAGTGCCTCTATTTATTAACCAGGGAGATAAGGTTAAAGTTGACACCAAAACCGGCGAATATATGGAGCGGGTAAAATAGCATAGTTGAAGGTTTAAATTTCCTTAAACCCTAAGCCTTATACCTTAAACCTTTATAGGTTTTTATCAAAATAATTTTACCTTTGCCGTCACGAAAAACTGAAATATAAATCCAATTTAGGATAACACAATATGGCAAAAGCATCAGAAATTAAAACAGGTAACATTCTTCGCATAAACAACGAGCTGGTTACTGTTGACGAATGGAATCACCGTACACCAGGAAAAGGTGGAGCATTTTACACTGGTAAATTCCGCAACATTAAATCGGGCAGAATTGTTGAAGCACGTATGAATACCGACGAGGCTGTAGAAATCTGCCGCGTTGAAACCAATGATTATCAATATTTATACGAAGAAGGTGATTATCTGGTAGTAATGGACAACAACAATTACGAACAGTTTAACGTTGAAAAATCACTATTCGGTTCGGCTATTAAATTCTTAAAAGAAGGCATGAACATCATCGTTTCTATGGAAAGTGAAGAAGCTATTATGGCTCAATTGCCAAACTTTGCTGAATTCGAAATTACCTACTCGGAGCCAGCTGTTAAAGGCGATACGTCTACAAACGCATTAAAAGCTGCAACATTAGAAAACGGTGTTGAGGTGAAAGTTCCGATGTTTGTAAACCAAGGAGATAAAATTAAAATCGATACCCGTACCGGCGAGTACGTTGAGCGTGTAAAATAATTTTAAGCAAAATACATGGAAGCCTCTGAAGTGAACTCTTCAGGGGCTTTTTGGTTTCTACATTTAGACCTGCAAGGTTTTAAAAACCTTACAGGTCTGTAAAAAACAACCCACTTCGCTCGCTTGTTATAAAAAACATAAATTTGAATACCATGTTAAAAGCCGAAATCAGAAAGCAAGCGCTAAAAGAAAGATTATTGCTGAGCGACACAGAGTACGAAAGCCTATGCGAAGCCCTCTTAAATGAGTTTAAATCGCTCGATTTTAGCCAAATTAAAACCCTCCACATCTTTTTGCCCATTACAGAAAAAAAGGAGCCCAATACTTTTTTACTGATCGAATGGCTTAATAAAAATCACCCAGAAATTAAAATCATTGTACCTAAAGCCGATTTTGAAACTGCTTTAATGACCAATCACGAATATTTAGGTGTAGGCGATTTAAAGAAAAACCTTTATAACATCCTGGAACCACAAAAAGGAAACCTGCATGAAGGCGAAGTAGATCTTGTTCTTATTCCACTTTTAGCTTTCGATAAACAAGGTTACCGGGTGGGTTATGGCAAGGGCTTTTACGATCGTTTTCTACAGGATATAAATGCTCAAAAAATAGGCTTATCTTTGTACCCTGCTATTGAAAAAATCGATGATGTAAATGAACACGACATCAGGTTGGATTTTTGCATTACGCCAACAGAAATTATAAAATTTTAAGCTTACCAGCATGCCACAGGAAATCGTTATCAAAACCGAAAAACAATACGAAGACAATATGATTGCGGTRTTCGAGTTACAGGAAAAGGAGGAATTAACCGCTGAAGACCTGAAACAGATTGAATTGATGTTACAGGCCGGAGAAAAATACGAAGCCGAACATTTGTAGGGCTTTCCATTTTTAGGTCGTCATCCTGAATTTATTTCAGGATCTATTTCCAATGCGTAAGTCCCAATTAATAAAAAACAAGAAAGACCCTGAAATAAATTCAGGGTGACGCACTTAGATTAATGTCCCTTAACAAAATCACTCACCAGATAAGCAACCAGTTTAGCCGTTAACTTACTCACCCTCCCATCCAACATTCGCGCTGCGCCTTCACAAATATGTAGATAAGAAAACTTCTTCACACTGGTTAAAATGAGTTTTCTAATATCGTTAACGGCAAAACCAGATGGTGTTTCGGCACTGGAAAGTACATTTTGAACGCAGTCCAAATCGATTTCCAAACCCGCAACTGAACCTATTTCATTCACCAGGTCAGTAAAGTC
>NZ_JBFTQI010000934.1:0-2079 GCF_056398925.1 Pedobacter sp. 01T416_2 | reverse complement strand
GGGTATGCCGTGGGCCCTATATACACCAAAAATAAAGAAGAGATCGATAATGCATTCGATTATGCAAAAAGGGTTGGTGTTGATTTGTTGATCGGAATTCCAGCGCATGCTGACCTGGAGTATGTTGCCCAAAAGACAAAAGAATATAATATTCGTTATGCCATTCATAATCATGGCCCCCAGGATAAACTATATCCAAATGCAGAAAGTATCTACAACCTCATTAAAAACCTGGATCAACGTGTTGGTATATGCTTTGATATGGGGCATAACAAAAGAGATGGGCGGGATTCGGTTGCAGACCTTCAGAAATTCTCGAAACGGATTTTCGATATGCATTTAAAGAATGTAACCGTAGCCGCAAATGAAGGCACCACCTGTGAACTCGGCCGTGGCGTAATTGATATCCCTGCATTCGTAAAAATGCTGAGAAAGGTTAATTACCAGGGCTGCTGTAGTTTAGAATATGAAAAAGACATGAAAGATCCCCTGGCAGGAATAGCTGAATCTGTTGGCTATTTTAGGGGTGTTTGCGATGGTACCCGCTAGTTCTGTTTGCGATTGATAGTAATTAATGATTGATATGCGGTCTTTTCCTTCGGCCGCATATCAATTTATACCCCTGTTTGGAAAGAATCTGCGTGCATAATCCTACTAACCTGAACTCGATTAATAACATGCCTTTAAAGATCTTCTGTAGATATTTCAACTCACTGTCGTCACTCTGTCCCGAATGTTCGGGATCAGGGTCTATCTAGCAGGAAAGATGCTGACCACGTAGTAGCTACAAGACAATTGAAAACACTATTTCTACTTGTAAAACAAGTTCAGCATGACGATCGCGTTAGGAAAAAGAGACTAAAAATTGATCACAACGGGTAAATATTAATCGAACTAAGGTTACTAAGTAACAATCAAATTGAATGTGAACTGGGGCCAGGATCGGTAAGATTAGATCGGTACTACAGAGACGCCAATAGCTTTCTTGAATTATAACTGTCAAAATCAATTTGTAGTTTAGACAAGGCCGCAAATCATATCGTGAAAACTAAATGTAACTGGTAGGTGTTAGGTATCATGAAGTAAATCAGTTAATTAAGTGGTAAAAATGGATAATGGCACATATTGCTTAAATTTTTGCTAATTAGCTACATAGCCACAGGATAAATATGAATACCAGAAGAGATTTTCTACAAAAAATGGGCGCATCAGCATTGATGCTGCAATTGGGATCAATATCGGCATTTGCGAACGCTCCCGACCAAATTGAACAGCCTTACCAGGGTAGGGTACTCCGAGTAGCCATCATGGGTTTAGGTGGATATGGCACCCGTGTAGCAGAAGCTATGCAGGCCAGTACCAAGGCGAAGCTGGTTGGTGTAATTAGCGGTACACCTTCAAAAATTAAAGAGTGGCAAACGAAATACAACATCCCGGAAAAGAATTGTTATAACTATGACAACTTCGATGAGGTAAAAAATAATCCGGATATAGATGCGATTTATGTGATTACGCCAAATGCACTGCACCATAGTCAGGTTATCCGTGTAGCAAAAGCAGGAAAACATGCCATATGCGAGAAACCGATGGCATTGAATGCCAAAGAGGGACAAGAGATGCTTGATGCTTGTAAAAAAGCAAATGTAAAGTTACTGGTTGGCTATAGGTTACATTTTGAACCCCGTACATTGGAGGTGATCCGAATGAGAAATGCGGGCGACTTCGGTAAGATCATGTTTTTTCAGGGACAATGTGGTTTTAAAATAGGCGATCCTACGCAATGGCGATTAAACAA
The DNA here is from genome assembly GCF_056398925.1 of Pedobacter sp. 01T416_2. Lineage (NCBI taxonomy): Bacteria > Pseudomonadati > Bacteroidota > Sphingobacteriia > Sphingobacteriales > Sphingobacteriaceae > Pedobacter > Pedobacter sp. 01T416_2. The sequence continues at coordinate 284 of NZ_JBFTQI010000934.1, read as the reverse complement.
AGCGCTTGCCGGCGGGGGATCAATGATGGATATTGGAATCTATGCAATTAACGGAGCAAGGTATATGCTGGGCGAAGAGCCGATCTGGGTGACGGCCCAGGAAACCAAGACCGATCCCGTAAAGTTTAAAGAAGGTGTAGATGAAACCATACAATTTCAATTGGGTTTCCCGAGCGGTGCGGTAGCCTCTTGCTTGTCTAGTTATAACATTAATTACCTGGATAGATTTTTTATGAGTGGCGACAAAGGATTTGCAGAAATGCAACCTTCTACCGGTTATGGCC
>NZ_JBFTQI010000933.1:0-2092 GCF_056398925.1 Pedobacter sp. 01T416_2 | reverse complement strand
GATGAGCACCACACCATAGAAGATACCGGAATTGCCCTTGGAGAAGCATTTGCTAAAGGATTAGGCAATAAACTAGGCATTGAAAGGTATGGTTTTTGCTTACCAATGGACGATTGTTTGGCGCAGGTAGCCATCGATTTTGGAGGAAGAAACTGGATTGTTTGGGATGCTGAATTTAAACGTGAAAAAGTTGGCGATATGCCTACAGAAATGTTTTATCATTTCTTTAAATCGTTCAGTGATGCCGCAAAATGCAATTTAAACGTAAAAGCAGAGGGCGATAACGAGCACCATAAAATTGAAGCTATTTTTAAAGCATTTGCAAAAGCAATTAAAATGGCAATCAAACGTGATGCTGAGAAAATGGTTTTGCCAAGCACTAAGGGGCTATTGTAAGAAAGGTCGAAGGCCGAAAGGTTTAAGACGGAGGGTTTTAACGCCCATCCGCTGTTAAATAAACCCGATAGAGCGGAATAGCCCGCATCCCGATTCTTCATCGGGAGAGGACTATAAGCGATAGCGGGACTACAGCACCTTTGAAAAGCTGACACTCGTTTTCAAATTTATAAAGCAATAAAATGAGCATCTTATCTTGATACCCGATACTAATATTTGATATTAAAATGATTGGAATAGTAAATTACAGAGCAGGCAACATCTTCTCCCTTACCGCAGCATTAGATCGCTTAAATCTAACCTACGGCATGGTAAACACCGAAAACGACCTCGAAAAATATAGCCACATCATCATCCCTGGTGTTGGCCATGCGGGTGCCGCCATGGAAAAATTAAAGGGAACGGGCTTGGTTGAAGCCATTAAAAAACTAACAAAACCTGTGCTTGGCATCTGTGTGGGCATGCAGCTCATTACCGAACATTCGGAAGAGGGCGATGCAGCGCTTTTAAATATCGTTCCGGTTAAAACCAAAAAATTCGATAAGTCGCTGAATATCAAAATACCACACATGGGATGGAATGCGATTAGTCCGAAAAACAATTCGCTATTTGAAGGTGTTGAAGATAATACACAATTTTACTTTGTGCATTCGTACTTTATTGAATATAACCCTACTTTTGACATCGCATCTGCTGATTATGGTTTAAAGTTTTCGGCAGCAATACAAAAAGATAATTTTTACGGCGTTCAGTTCCACCCCGAAAAATCGGGAAAAGCCGGTGAACTAGTATTAAAAAATTTTTCAAACTTAAGCTTATAAAATGTACATAATACCTGCTATTGATATTTTGGATGGAAAAGTTGTCCGTCTTCGTGAAGGCGATTACAACCAAAAAACGGAATATGATGTTTCAATCCCCGAAATGATAGAAAAATACCGTTCAAATGGTACAGATTTCATCCATATTATTGATTTAAACGGAGCCAAAGGCGATTTTAGCAATCAAAAAGCACTTTTTGAGATCATTAAAAAAACCGAAATGAAAGTGCAGTATGGTGGTGGCATCAGAACCATTGAGCAGGTGACCAATTTGCTTGATGCTGGCATTCACCGCGTAATTGTAGGTACACAGGCCATTACCAATCCTGATTTTTTACCTCAACTAAGCGAAACTTTTGCTAAAAAAGATGATTATGCAAACCGCATAATAATTGCAATTGATGTTTTGGATGAGGTAATCAAATATTCGGGCTGGATGGAAAGCTCGCCGATTAAACTGATGGATTACGTTGACAAATGTCTTTCACTGGGTTTTTTCCGTTTCTTATGTACCGATATCAGTAAGGATGGAAAATTGGGTGGCGCAGCGATCGATTTATACCAAAAACTGCTTGAACACTCTCCTATGATCAAACTGATTGCTTCAGGTGGTGTAAGTTCGATGCAGGATATTTATGATCTGGCTAAATATCCAATTAGAAGTGTGGTGGTTGGAAAAGCGATTTACGAAGACCGCATTACCATCGAAGAAATTAAAGAGTGGAACTTGAAAGCCTTGAGTTCGATTTAAAAAAGAATTTATATAATATTGGCTCATTGCATTAGGCGATCGTCATGCTGAATTTATTTCAGCATCTTTTATACAATAAAGACCCTGAAATAAATTCAGGGTGACGAACCGCGCGAAATAAAAG
>NZ_JBFTQI010000932.1:0-2095 GCF_056398925.1 Pedobacter sp. 01T416_2 | reverse complement strand
GCCGCAGAAAGGTTGTGCTTTTTATGGGCGCAAATATCGGAAACATGAGTATAGCCGATGCCGGAAAATTCTGCTCGTCATTAAAAAAACTGCTTTCTCCTAAGGATTTATTGATCATTGGATTCGACCTAAAAAAAAATCCCCAGCAGATTCTTTCTGCCTATAATGATAAAGGTGGAATTACCAGATCATTTAACCTCAATTTGCTTCATCGCATCAATAAAGAATTGGATGGCAATTTTGATCTGAACAATTTTGAGCACTATGCCAGTTACGATCCAGAATCTGGAGCCTGTAAAAGTTACCTCATCAGTTTAAAAAAACAGATTGTTAATATTGGTCAAAATGCCATTCATTTTGCAGAAAACGAACATATTTTTATGGAAATATCACAAAAGTATTCGCTTAATGATATCGATCAGCTTGCAGAAAAAACCGGATTTAAACCGCTTAAGCGTTTCTTCGATCAACATCAGTATTTTGTAGATGCCATCTGGAAAGTAGACTAACTGCGGTTATCCAAAACCTGGAGCAGTTGATTTAAATCCTCTTCTGTATTATAAAAGTGAAATGAAATCCTTGTGCCTTTGCCACGTGGTGAGCAAAGTATTTTGGCTGCAGCGATTTTGTCAACTGTTTTTTGATCCAATGGCATGCTCATAATAGTAGATTGGTATTTTCGCTCCAATGTCCAATCTGGAATTAAGCCTCTTGAATTTAATGCTAGCCTGGCTTTGTTGGAAATTGCTTGTGCGGTTTTTTCAATCCAATCGAAACCGATTGAGCCAAGCTCGTTTAAGCTTTCGTTTAGTGTACCAAAATTTAAAGTGTCTAAATGCCCGGGTTCGAAACACATAGATAGGTGGTCTTTACCTTTTAAGAAAGGTGCTGTAGGTAAGTCGGCCAGTTTGTTTTTGCTATAAATCGCATCTTTCATCTGATCGGAAAGAAAGGCATAACCGTTTCCATACCCCGCTAAAAGCCATTTATAGCCACTTCCGATTAAAGCATCCAAGCCTGATTTTTCAAAGTTAAAATTTGTTGTGCCTAAAAACTGAGTGCCATCACCGATCAACAAAAGATCTGGATATGTAGCTTTTAATTTCTGGATAAATTCATCATCCATCCTTAATCCACTAATATATTGTACCATACTAAATGCCAGCACGGTAGGTTTAAATTTTTCAATGGCAATGATGATGTTTTCTTCTAGCTTTTCATCAATGGCTATGCTATTGTACCCAAAACCCATACTGATTACAGGATAACTCACAGATGGATATTCCTCCTCCAGTAATAGAAAACGATGGTTTTTGTCCAATCCACTCAGTAAAGTATTAAAACCTACTGAAAAATTCTGAACCAGATAGGTGTTCTCGGATTTTGAACTGAAAAGTTTAGCTATGTTATTTCTGAGGTCAGTAATGATGGGCAGATTTTCCATTCTGAAAATACTTCCTCCTGAAATAAAGTTTTGATCATGTTTAGTTCTCCATTCTGCCAAATTGGTAGATAAAATGCCAGAATTAGCGGTGTTGAGATAGGTATATGCTGTGAGGATCGGAAAAGATAGGTTCATGCCCAAATTTAAAAGAATTGTGCGTTAAAAAAATAGATGCTGCCACCGAAATTGATTTTTATACAAACCTATGAGAATCACGTTTGTTAGATTTATACAATCTGCTAATGTTATATGGAAAATCAAACATCAATACTGGTTACGGAACTTAAAAAATTATTAAATGGGGGTGGAGCGCATGTAGGGTTTAAAGATGCTGTTGCCAATTTGCCTTTTAATCTATTGGGCGAAAAGCCTTACAACTTACCTTACAGCATTTGGCAATTGGTAGAACATATCAAAATTGCCCAGTGGGATATGCTCGAATTTAGCAAGGATGGATCGCATCGATCGCCTAAATGGCCAGAGGAATATTGGCCTAAAGAACTGGTGCCTAAAGATGAACATGCCTGGAACAATACACTAAAACAGATTGATGCTGATCTGAAAGAATTTATTGCTTTGTTAGATTCTTCAGACTTATATGTGCCAATTCCGCATGGCGATGGACAAACTGTATTACGCGAAGCCCTACAG
>NZ_JBFTQI010000931.1:0-2099 GCF_056398925.1 Pedobacter sp. 01T416_2 | reverse complement strand
AATTAATGATCAGATTGTAAAAGAATCAGAAAAGATCGTTTTAGAATTTTATTCTCAGCGCGAAATCTGCTGCCATACCGGAGGATCTATTGCTTTTGGATCTGATAATTTACTTTACGTTTCAACAGGTGACAACTCTACTCCTTTCGATGTACCCAAACAACAATATGTAAATAAAGGCTATGCCCCGCTCGACAACAGAAAAGGTTTAGAACAATACGATGCCAGAAGATCGGCCGGAAATACCAATGATTTAAGAGGTAAAATTTTAAGGATCAAAGTAAATGAAGATGGAACTTACAGTATCCCTGATGGTAACCTTTTTTCTAAAAACGACCCAAAAGCCAGACCAGAAATTTATGTAATGGGGAATAGAAACCCTTACCGTATTTCGGTAGATCAAAAAAACAACTTTTTATACTGGGGAGAAGTTGGCCCCGATGCCAGTAATGACGATGCTTTAAGAGGCCCGAGGGGTTATGACGAAGTAAATCAGGCCCGTAAAGCAGGTAATTTTGGCTGGCCCTTATTTGTAGGTAATAACTATGCGTATAAAGCTTACGATTATACCAATGGAACAAACGGGAATGCATTTGATCCTGAAAAGCCAATTAACAATTCGCCAAACAATACGGGTTTAGAACAACTGCCACCTGCTCAACCTGCCTATATCTGGTATCCCTATGGCGAATCGAAAGAATTTCCACAGGTAGGCTCAGGCGGGCGTACCGCAATGGCCGGACCAGTTTATTATGCGACTGCAAACTCACCCTACCCCGCTTATTATAACGGAAAACTGATTATTTACGAATGGGTACGTGGATGGGTTAAAGCCGTTACGATGAATGCACAGGGTGATTACCTGAGTATGGAACCTTTTATGTCTAATGTTCCTTTAGCTGCACCTATTGATATGGAATTGGGGCCTGATGGGAAATTATACATCCTTGAGTATGGTAAAGGTTGGTTTACAAAAAACCCTGACGCAGCAATTACGAGGATTGATTATTTAAAAGGTAACCGACCTCCATCAGTTGAAAGTTTAAATATTGCTAAAACAAGTGGATTACTTCCTTACAAATTAACCGCAACTGTTAAGGCTAAAGATCCAGACGGAGATGCTTTAACTTACATTTGGAACCTGGGAAAAGGAATTACTAAAACTACTACAACGCCAAGTTTACAATATACCTTTACTAAAGCAGGAGAATATCCGGTAAGTGTTACTGTAATTGATAAAAGCAAAGCTTCTGTAAAAAGCCAGGTTGTACCGGTTTTTGCAGGGAACGAGCATCCAACTGTAGCTATTGACCTAGCTGGAAACAAAAGTTTTTATTTTCCGAATAAACCAGTTGATTATAAAGTTTTAGTAAGCGATAAAGGTGCTAAAGTGAATAATAATCGCATATACATTTCAAATACTTATACAGAAGGAACAGATTTAGCAGGAGCACAATTGGGTCACCAACAAGCAGCACAAACCCTTGTGGGTAAAACGATTATGTTAAAATCTGACTGTAGCACTTGCCACAAAGAGGCTGCTGTTTCTATTGGTCCTGCGTTTAACAAAGTTGCGGCTAAATATAAAAACGACAGCRAAGCGGTTGATTACCTGGCATCAAAAGTGATTGGCGGTAGCCATGGCGTATGGGGAGAAGTACCAATGCCTGCACATACCGCAATGAAAGAAGCTGAAGTGAAAAAAATTACAGAGTGGATTATGACTTTGGGCAACAAAGAAACCGTTAAAGCATCACTTCCAACCGCTGGAAAAATTATTCCACCAGCAACTACTGATAAAAAGAAATCGGTACTAACCTTAAAAGCAACGTATACCGATGCAGGTGCAGCAGGTTTAAAACCTTTAACCACCACTAATCTCATCAATCTTAAAAGCAGTATCATTGATGCTGACGACATTAAAGATTTTGCAGGTTTTCAGCGAAAGGATATCTATGGTGGAGAAAAACTTGTATTAACAAAGGATGATAGCTGGTTAGCCATTAAAAACATTGACTTAACTGGAATTTCAGGATTTGGTTTTTCATTTTTAAATCTTGATCCTGGATCAGATGGCGAAATCGAGATCAGGTTAGATG
>NZ_JBFTQI010000930.1:0-2102 GCF_056398925.1 Pedobacter sp. 01T416_2 | reverse complement strand
GCCTATATCGGTGGTGTCCACCTCTTCCCATTCCGAACAGAGAAGTTAAGCCCACCAGAGCCGATGGTACTGCGGTAACACGTGGGAGAGTAGGTCGGTGCCAGATCTTAAAAGAAACCCTTYAACAGCAATGTTGAAGGGTTTTCTTGGTTATATACAGGCCCCTGTGTTTTTAAGGCCGGTGAAATTGAAATACTGAAAGGCGAAAAGCTGAAAGACCAAAGACCARAGGCGTGATGCGCTTTAGTCTTTAAGCTTTCTTCTTTAGTCTTGAATAAAAATATTCAGGTGCCTATATCGGTGGTGTCCACCTCTTCCCATTCCGAACAGAGAAGTTAAGCCCACCAGAGCCGATGGTACTGCGGTAACACGTGGGAGAGTAGGTYGGTGCCAGATCTTAAAAAGAAACCCTTTAACAGCAATGTTGAAGGGTTTTCTTCGTTTAAAAGCATTTTATAGTCTATGCCTATCTTGTTTTCACCATTAAGGAGTGGATAAAAGTTAAGGGACCTGATGCCGGATGTTCCTTAATGGTGAAAGGAACTGTAACAGCGGTTATTTCTGCCATTAATGAGTTTAAAAAGGGGGAAGGTTCTGTTCCCGCAGATTACGCTGATTTGCGCAAACCTGATCCCTCTTCCGTTTACATCTCCCGTCCCAGGTTGAATAGCCCTGATGGCAGTGGAAATCTCTTTTTGGCTGAGGTAGATTGTCTATCCCAAGGGCTTCCAAAAAGGATTGCAGCGGACAGCAGGACGGAACCCAACCTACATGTTACTGTTACTGTGCTCCAAAGCATCAAAATATTAATTATCTGGATTATACTTAACAAATAAGTTAACGCTGCATTTAATTATTTAAGAGGATGTTTTTTACGATTATATTTCCGATGACCGGGCGCATTAATAGATTTAACCAGCCCTGTCTATAGAATCCTGTTTAGTCCATATAGCTTAAAGATTTAAATATGATTGTTCGAATCTGGAAAGGATTTGATATTTTGCGGCATAATTGATTTTAGATATGGCTTCAGGTTTTTTTGCAATTTTGGATGATATTGGTGCTTTAATGGACGATGTAGCGGTAACAGCTAAGGTAGCGGCCAAAAAGACTGCGGGGATTTTGGGAGATGATTTAGCCGTAAATGCAGAAAAATCAACTGGTTTTCTTTCTTCAAGAGAATTGCCGGTACTATGGGCAATCACTAAGGGATCATTTGTGAATAAGCTTATTATTGTTCCAATTGCGCTATTACTCAATTTCTTTTTTCCGGTAGCGATTAAAGTGATCTTGGTACTAGGCGGGTTGTACCTGGCGTATGAAGGGGTGGAGAAAATTGTTGAATATTTTATTCATCGATCAAAGCCCACACATATCGAAGCAAAAGAGGTTATCCAAGAGGACGAGTTGGCAGAAAAAGCGAAGATCAAATCAGCTATTATTACCGATTTTATTTTATCAATAGAAATCGTAATTATTGCTTTGGGAAGCGTGCTCGAAGAAAAGCTGCTTATACAAATTATGACGGTGTCAGCTGTAGCTTTGTTGGCTACCGTTGGTGTTTATGGAATCGTAGCTATTATTGTTAGAATGGATGATGCTGGATATCGCTTAATGAAGGCCTCTGGCGAAAAAGGTATATTTTCATTCATTGGAAACCTATTGGTTCGTTCTTTGCCAATTATAATAAAAATATTAAGTGTTGTAGGAACTGTAGCATTGATCTTGGTTTCAGGTGGGATTTTTGTACATAATGTTGGCTTTCTACACCATGTTCTTCATACTTTACCTTCAATCCTTAGAGAATTTGCTTTTGGATTAGCAGCTGGACTCGCCTCAGTGTTTGTTTTAACTGCGGGTAAAAAGCTTTTAGCCATTGTTAGAAAATAAAGTATTGCCAGTATTCTATTTGCAGAGTGGGTTTTTAATCTTTTTTTATGGAAAGCAGTTTTGGTGCTACTATATAGGTATGTTTCCGCTATCCGCTTTATCCCGATGAAAACCTGTGAAACAAGCAAGCACACCAAAATATAACACAAACCGGTACTTAAATCGGGATGCCTGCTGCTATCGGGTTTACTATCGGGTTTATTCTGCAGGGT
>NZ_JBFTQI010000929.1:0-2105 GCF_056398925.1 Pedobacter sp. 01T416_2 | reverse complement strand
GTATATGCACAAATTATAAAAGATATGACAGAAGCTGAAGCGGTATTGTATCTTCCTAATCATCCAGAATTAGCAGGTGCATCTAGTCGGGTATCAAAAACAACAGCTCAAGGCATACTAGCAAGGGTTTGTCTTTTTATGGCAGGCTACCCAATAAATGATCATTCGCAATATGCTAATGCGTTAATGTGGGCTAAAAAAGTACAAACAACAGGTGCTGGCATACACCGTTTAWCCACTATGGCGGATACCGTTGCTAACGTAACGAACTTAGTAGGCATGAAATTGAGTTACCCGGCTATCAATGGTAACCCTGCATATAGCAATAACGGCTATGCACAGGTATTTGTTTGGGAAGCGCAGGGTATTTACAACGTAAAAGAAACCATGTGGGAGGCCGATACACGAGACCAAACTTATGGCAGTGTACAAGTATACGGTTATATCGGCAGTCAGCTGGGCATCAACAATCCTGGTGATTATGCAATAGGTAGGTGTGTTAGTACACTTAATTGCCAGCAATATTTATATAACATGTACGGGGCTGGCGATCTGCGCAGGGACTGGAATATTTCGCCTTATACCTATACCGGCACGGTTACCTCAACTGTCCGCACATTTTATATTGGCACTCCGGGCACTACAGCACAACTTCTGTACTCAAGGCAGCCAGGTAAGTTCAGAAGGGAGTATGAGCCCGTTAGTGGTGGCAATGCTAATAAGAACCAGTGGGAAACTGCTGTCAAATTCCCATTGTTGAGGTACTCTGATGTTTTATTGATGCTGGYCGAAGCAGAGTTCATGGTAAACGGACCTACCCCAACCGCACTAAATGCCATTAATCAAGTTCGCAGGAGGGGGTATGGACTTGATCCGAATACACCAAGCGCAGTTGCTGACTTTACAAGCATTACCTTGAATGATATTCAAAACGAAAGAGTGAGAGAATTAGCATTTGAAGCATTAAGAGCAAATGACCTGAGGCGTTGGGGGATCTATCTGCAAAGAGCGCAGGAGGTTCTTAATTTTAACAATACTTCAGGCTTTCCTACCGGCAATAGAACTGTAGCCAACCAAGGCTTTATCAATACGATTGCAGGAGGCAACAAATTTTTGTTTTGGGGTATACCATCTTCAGAGATTCTTGTTAATAAAGCAATAACTCAAAACCCTGGATGGTAATTAATTATAATCTAAATTTTATAAAAATGAAACTTAAAAATATATTAATGCCTGTTGCAATTGTATTGCTGTTTGCTTCTTGCAAAAAAGATTTGCAACCAAGAGATTTGGACTTCGATGTGGTAAGCGAGAATAGTGCCAAACAACCTACACTCACTTTTAAAGTAACCGATACCGTACATTTTGTTTTTTCCGGTAACCCTGATCATATCACTTTTTATTCTGGCGAGATAGGACGTAAGTATGCAAATGTTAATCGGGTATCTGATACTAGTTCAAACAATGTGCGAACCCTTTCCTTTTCTACCGCGTTAAATACAGCAGGTACAGGAAGTTTAAAGTTACTAATTGCGACTAAATTTCCCAAAATCGCCAATATTAATGCTACAGATTCCTTAAGCATTCTCGATACATATCCAACAAATTGGACAGATATTACCAGTAGGGCTGCACTTGCAACCAATGCAACAGTTAAGGCATCAGGGGCAGTAAATCTTGCTGACTACGCAAAGGCTGGAGAACCAGTTTATCTGGCTTTCAGGTATAGAGCTGAAGCTGGTGTAGTACAACCTAGATGGACTATTACTAATATTAACCTGACTCATAAAACAGCCGATACAACTTACATCATTAATACCTCTGCGCTATCTTTACCTACTGCATTTCCAGCCTTTACCGAAAGCCATGGGTGGGTTCCTATTAATGTTGCTAATAAGTTGATCAAATTCACCTCTTTTGGAGTTACTGGGAATACAAACGCAGCTACTGCTGTTGCTACCGAGAACTGGATGATAACAGGTCCCATAGATTTATCAAGAGTCTTGCCAGATGCTGGGGTAGTTATAAAAGACATGACCAGTAATGCGTCTACTACCATTTATGGTGGTCCAGTACCTTCTACTTTTGCAAATTATGCCTATAAG
>NZ_JBFTQI010000928.1:0-2119 GCF_056398925.1 Pedobacter sp. 01T416_2 | reverse complement strand
CCTATCGGCTTTATTGGAGATAATTACCAGAGATTTTATATTCATTTGGTTTCTGTTGTAAAGGATATGGAAAATCCAAATGAATACTTTGCTTATGGAAAAACCAAGGTAAAAAATAATTTATGTGCCTTTCAGGGAAAAATTAAGATTACCAGTGCACAGTTCGGAAAAGAAAGCGATAATCCTAAATTTAAACGAGGCAGTATTATTGTTGATATTGTGTTTTTTGAAGATCAGAATATAATTTCTTCAGGCACGATAAAGGGGAAAATGAAAACAAATTTTGTTTTAGATATAAAAGGAAATATGTTTTATGATTCTGTAAATTTTGTTGCAGATGGTTTTTCAAATAATACATTTGAAGGAATCTGGACGAGTTATAAAACTAAAGTTGCTAAAAAATGTAACTGGGGGGATTTCAGAATCCCAAGCTGTGGCGATCTTGATATAGGTGCAGGTGAATTTAGCGTAAATGATAAATATCTTAAGAGTGGTTGGGAAACTTATAGATTAGCTTATGGTGGTAGCAATAATTCTGACTCATACAAAATTGCCAATAGAAAAGAATCTGAAAAGTGGTGGAAATAAAATAATATGTCTAACAACTCCAAACCCTTAATCCCAATCTCCAAACTGCTTATCGCGAACCGTGGCGAAATCGCTTTGCGTATTATGCGTTCTGCGAAGGAAATGGGCATCAAAACAGTAGCTGTTTTTTCTGAAGCAGACCGTAATGCGCTGCATGTACGTTATGCCGATGAAGCGGTTTGTATTGGGCCAGCTCCATCTAATCAAAGTTACCTGGTGGGCGAGAAGATTATCGAAGCCTGTAAATTAACTGGTGCAGAGGCCATTCACCCAGGCTATGGTTTCTTGTCTGAAAATGCCGGTTTCGCGCAAAAAGTTGCCGATGCCGGACTTATTCTGGTTGGTCCTTCACCGCAGGCCATGGAAACCATGGGTAACAAATTATCTGCAAAGGCAGCGGCTTTAAAATATAATATCCCGATGGTGCCGGGAACGGAAGAAGCTATACAGGATGTAAATGAGGCAAAACAACGCGCCATCGAAGTTGGTTTCCCCATATTGATCAAAGCTGCTGCAGGTGGCGGGGGCAAGGGTATGCGTATTGTAGAGCGGGCTGAAGATTTTGAAGAACAGATGCAGCTTGCGGTAAGTGAAGCTACCTCAGCTTTTGGCGACGGGGCTGTTTTTATCGAACGTTATGTTACCTCGCCAAGGCACATCGAAATACAGGTTTTGGGTGATACCCATGGCAATATTGTTCATCTTTTTGAACGGGAATGCTCTGTACAGCGTCGTCACCAAAAAGTAGTAGAAGAAGCACCCTCGTCGGTTTTAACTGAAGAAATCAGGAAGCAAATGGGTAAGTGTGCGGTAGATGTGGCCCGTTCGGTAAATTATACCGGCGCAGGTACCGTTGAGTTTATTTTGGATGAGAACCTCGATTTCTTTTTCCTGGAAATGAATACCCGATTGCAGGTAGAACATCCTGTAACCGAATTAATTACAGGTATAGATCTGGTAAAAGAACAGCTAAAAATAGCCTCAGGCGAAAGACTTAGTTTTAAACAAGAGGACTTAAAAATCAGCGGGCATGCTATAGAACTTCGCGTTTATGCCGAAGACCCGGCCAATAATTTCCTGCCTGATATTGGCACCTTGCAGACTTACAGTACACCTAAAGGCAATGGGGTAAGGGTTGATGATGGCTTTGAGCAGGGCATGGAAATCCCGATTTATTATGATCCGATGATTGCCAAACTGATCACTTTTGGGAAAGATAGGGAAGAAGCGATTGAACGAATGGTGAGAGCAATTGAAGAATATGATATTACAGGGATAGAAACTACTTTGGGTTTTGGTAAATTTGTGATGCAGCACGAGGCTTTTAAAACGGGTAATTTCGATACGCATTTTGTAGGTAAATACTTTAAGCCAGAAAGCTTAAAGGTACAGGATGAAACAGAAGCCTTAATTGCTGCGGTAATTGCTGCAAAACTGTTTGATAAAAAAGAGGTGAAGTTGAGTGGTGCAGCAGTTAAAAATAGCTCCGATTGGAGAAAAAATAGATTGAAGTATTAATATACTTTTAATG
>NZ_JBFTQI010000927.1:0-2125 GCF_056398925.1 Pedobacter sp. 01T416_2 | reverse complement strand
GCAATGAGTCCTTTGAAGCTATTAGGTGAAATTTATCAAAAACGGTACGAAGAACATTTGAAAATGTTCCATGTCTTATTCGCATACTTAAAAAGCTTTTAAACCCATAATCCTCATCAAAAACAAATGCCTTTTTTATATCTTCAAATAGTGATTGAAAAAACTTATACTTGATAAATGGCACAACAACTACATTAGGGTCCAGACGATAATCATAGAGCATTTCATAAACAGGCAGAATAGTGGCATCTATTGGATGTCTAAAATAATAAATGATGTCTGCTACGGTTACCTCGTCACCTAATTTTCTAGCATATGCCTGGCCATCGCTAACCGAATTAAAATCCAGGTATCTGTCAAAAATTTCCCTCTGTTGGATTTTAAGGCTTTTGCTTAAACTACTTGTATCTACATAAATGCGGCTTTCATGAATCTGCATAAGCCCCTTACGGATACTTGCTTCTCTGGTAATCTTAAGAATTTCTTCATTATAACGCTCCTGATTATCGTCATCAATTTCTTTAAGATAATTTAGTATTTCGATGCGCTCACCTTCTAATTCCTCGATACTATTTAAAAAAGGTGAGTCTTCGATATTTTCTTTAATAAAACACTTTTCAAGAAGAAAATTAAATCTTTCACTATCAAAACTCTTTGCATTTTTTAAAATTTCTGTAGGTTTATAGAGGTCATATTTAATAAGGAAGTTTGCAATAGCATCATAAATAACTGAATTAGGCTGACTGTATATTTGAAAAAGTATCGGAACAGATATATTAGTTTGCTCAATAGCTTCATCAGATTCTGAGAGGGCGGTGAAAAGTTCAGAATCATAAAAATGATCAAAAGCGTTGTCTGATTCAAAGAAACTATCAACAATCAAATCTGCCGCCTTGGAAAATTCTTTAAGCTTGATAAAACATTTTACTGCGTTCTTTGCAATCCAAGTATCTATAAATGCAGGAGCATTTGCTGGCTTAAAATTATTTGAGTAATTCGAAATCTCATTATTTGCCGATTGATATTGTTCCATACTCATAAGGTACCCAACTTTCAATTTCATTTGAAAAAAGTTAGGTCCACTGATTGGCACTTCTTGACCTTTAATGAGCTTTTCAATATAATTGAATGTCTTGAATCCCGAAAGTGCTGAGACGACCGCAAGCTGGTTAGCCTTATTTGTTACAATTTTATAAAAATTATAACGTATAGGTTGAGCCTGCAAGAAGCTAAAATATTGAATGAAAATGGGATTGTTTAAGTGATATTCATTCACTATGAACTCCAAAATGGCATTGGAAAAATTGAAGTGACTGATTGAATAATATTTTTTTAATAGTTTTTCTCTATCTGAAGAATAATGCTCGTTCTTTTCAAGTACGCTAGATATCAATGAGAGTATTTGGTGCAATTCTGTGTCGGTCGATAGGTAATCGGAAATACTTCTATTTAGCAATAGAAGACTTTGAACAAAAATCACATAGTTTTCAGAGTAGTTGGGATGCTCGTCTAAGAGCAAAGCACATTCTTCTATTAGTAGTTCGAAATCACCGACAAAGAATAGGTCAGTAAGCTTATAATAAGCAGAGGTTCTAGATGTTAATGAGAACTTTGAATTGCCGGAAAGTAGTGATAAATGAAGCCAAAACGAGTCTGGATATAATTTCCAATTAGTATTGGCGAAATTTAGGGCCTGATTTCTACCGTTGTTCTCCGCAGGAAAGGAAAGAAGGAAAACAATTATTTTTTTTAAGGAATGATATCGGTCGATAATTGCGAAATCGGAATCAAATGCAGCAATAAACGCTAGATTTTTCAAATCCGTATCATAGTTCATCGGATCTAACTTAAAAATGATGTAATCCAAATATTGGCGTGAATCCTCATCATATAATGTTTTATGCTGTTCAATTGTTGCATTATAAAAATAGGAAGAAGTTTTACTACCTGTCCTCAGTTTACTAAATTCAGCTATCAAAAGTGGCTTGTGATTCGTCTTGAGTTTAGCCAAGTCATTAAGTATTAATTGATTTTGATCGCCATTGCCCTTGATTTCATTAATGTAAAATTCCGATTCAAGTGTAAAAAAAAGATGTGCCAAGATGCTCATCCATCAGGTCTAATA
>NZ_JBFTQI010000926.1:0-2126 GCF_056398925.1 Pedobacter sp. 01T416_2 | reverse complement strand
GCAATAACGGGGCAATTACCAGGCCGGCACCTGTTCCTGGCCTGGGCTTTGAATCTGATAAATTCGATACCCTTGCATTAAACCATCATTTGGATACCTATGTGGGTAAACTGTTGGGTAGTATAAACAAAACCAGGAAAGATATTACGGGTGGGCTTAAGCGATTACACATGGACAGCTGGGAAATGGGCGCACAGAACTGGACAGGCAGTTTTAGACTAGCTTTTATCAAAAGCAGGGGCTATGATCCGCTAAAGTATTTTCCTGTCTATTCAGGGCACATTGTAGGTAGTTTGCAAGAGAGCGAACGTTTTTTATGGGACCTGAGAGAGACTGCTCAGGAACTTATCCTGAAAAACCATGCAGAACAGGTAAAAGCCTATGCGCACCGTTATGGCTTATCCCTTTCCATCGAGCCTTATGATATGAACCCAACCGCCGATCTTCGGCTTGGCGCGGTGGCAGATGTACCCATGGCCGAATTCTGGAGTAAAGGATTTGGATTCAATTCTACTTATAGCGTTATTGAGGCCACTTCGATAGGTCATGTGATGGGCCGTTCGCTTATTCCGGCTGAAGCTTTTACCGCTCAGGATAATGAAGGTTGGAAACAACATCCAACCAGCATGAAAAACCAGGGAGACTGGGCATTTGCGGCCGGGGTGAACCGCTTTGTATACCACACCTTTCAGAATCAGTTTTTGCCAGATTCGCTCAAACCTGGGGCAACGATGGGGCCATATGGTGTACACTGGGACAGAAACCAGACCTGGTGGCCCATGGTAGATGCTTATCATGCCTATGTAAGCAGATGCCAATACCTGTTGCAGCAAGGAAGAACGGTTGCCGATATTCTTTATCTAACTCCAGAAGGTTCACCGCATGTTTTTGTCCCCCCTTCTTCAGCGTTGAGAGGCGATACCCTGGCCGACCGCAGAGGTTATAATTTTGATGGATGCGCACCTGCACAGCTTATGGAAGCGAATGTAGAAAACCGCTATATTGTATTTCCAAGCGGTGCCAGATACCGCATAATGGTACTTCCCGAAAGTGAAACCATGACACCTGAGCTGCTTACCAAGATTTCATCACTGATCGGCAAAGGCGCAACCGTTATCGGTAACCCACCAAAGCGTTCTCCTAGTTTGATGGGCTATCCAGGTTGTGATCAGCAGATTGAAAAGATCGTCCGCGAAATATGGGGGCAGGGGCAATTGCCGAAAACGCAGGAGACAAAACGTTACGGTAAAGGAACAATCATCTGGGGAGAAGCGTTACGTAAACAACAGGACCATCTTTATCCTCATTACAGACAGACAGCTGAGGTACTACATACATTACCATTGGAAGAGGATTTCGTTACAACGGCGCCTGTAAGATATACCCATCGTACCAATGAGAATTGGGATATTTATTTCCTTTCTAATACCAGCGATAGCGCTATCAGTTTTAAAGCTGCTTTCAGGTCGGTAAAAGGTGCTCCGGAGATTTGGGATGCGGTTACCGCTAAGATTAAACAGGTAAACGATTTCACTGTTGCTAATAAAAAAACGATGATCCCAATAGCATTGGCGCCTTATCAGAGCTGCTTTGTGGTGTTTTCGAAGGAAAATCGCATTACGCAGGTAGCTGGTTTGCGTGAAACACAGCGACAGGAATTGCTTACCCTAAAAGGACCATGGGAAGTGAGTTTTGACCCGAAATGGGGAGGGCCCAAAAAAGTGGCTTTTGATTCCTTATCTGATTGGTCTAAAAACAAACTTGAAGGCATCAAATATTATTCAGGGATTGCAGCCTACCAAAAATCTTTTGATTTTAAAGCAGGTAAGCTTAAAGGAAAAACCTATCTGGAGCTTGGAAAGGTGAAAAACCTTGCCCGTGTAAGCCTTAATGGAAAAGTGGTTGGGGTGTTATGGACACCGCCTTGGAAAATCGATATTTCCGCTCAGGTTAAACCAGGGAAAAACGAACTCCTTATAGAAATTGCCAACCTTTGGGCTAACCGGCTGATCGGCRATGAAGCAAAACCCGATGATGGGATTGCCGATGGTAAATGGCCGCAATGGTTGTTAAACGGCAAGCCACGAACCAGTGGCAGATTTACCTTTACCACATCTAAGCAATAC
>NZ_JBFTQI010000925.1:0-2130 GCF_056398925.1 Pedobacter sp. 01T416_2 | reverse complement strand
CCAAATGCACCTTCGGCAATTACAAAATAAATCAGCCAAAAAAGAAAAATAGGCAGTGTAGCACTTCCTGACATACTATATTTTCCTTCATCAGGATGATCTCCGAAGAAAATTAAATATGCTAAGTAACAACTAAAAAAAAGCCCATAATCCAAAATAGACGCATAGATTCTCTTTTTAATATTCGTTTTGTATTGCTGCATTATCAAAACTTTCTAAATGCTTGAGTTAATTCAAATACTTTAGTAATGATATCTTTTTCTACCTCATCGAAAGCTATATTTTTTCGGGCAAATACCTTTTCGGTTGTTTCGAACATTTTATTCAGTTTATAGGTATCGAAACCACTGGCGCCGCCCCAACTAAAATCAGGAATGTGGTGTGGAGGGAAGTCCGCGCCAAAAACATTAGCACCAATGCCAACCACACTACCGGTGTTAAACATGGTATTTATGCCAGATTTAGCATGATCGGCCATAATTAAACCGCAAAACTGCAGGTTAGTATTACGCATTTTTTTGCTTTCGTAATCGTAAAGTTTTACTTCGGCATAATTGTTTTTTAAATTCGAATTATTGGTATCGGCACCTATATTGCACCACTCGCCCATTACCGAATTGCCCAAATAACCCTCATGGCCTTTAGCAGAGTTGCCCCAAATTACCGAATTGTTAATTTCGCCTCCTGCACGGCTATTCGGACCTATGGTAGTGCCTGAATATATTTTGGCCCCCATTTTTATAGACGAGTTATCGCAAAGCGCAAAGGATCCCCTTATTAAAGAACCTTCCCAAACCTCGGCGTTCTTACCGATATAAATCGGTCCGTAAGTACTATTAAATACGCTGCATTCGGCTTTTGCCCCCTCCTCTAAAAAGATATCATCTCCGAGTAGCTGATTGGTACTGCTTAACTTTGCCGAACTGCGTCCTTCGGTCAATAATTTAAAATCTTTTCTGATCTCGCCAGGATTATTACCAAAAATATGTTCAGGATAAACAATCTGTATAAAATCAGCTGTGTATTCTACCGGCTTTAGCGATTTAACCGATTCTAAGTCGTGCTGATCTGCGATATATGCGATTATGACATCTCTTTTGTAAAGCACTTCACCTGCTTTAAGTTTGTCTATGGCGTTTAGCAAAGCTTCATCCGGGCAAACAGAACCGTTTATAAACAAATCGGCATTGGGTTTTGGCGCAAACTTTACAGAGAGGTAATCTTGGGTATGAAAGCCAAAATCGGCTTTTAAATGTTTAGCCCATTTCTCGGCAATGGTTAAAATCCCTATGCGTAAATCGGCCACAGGCCTGGTAAACGTAAGCGGACGTAGAGACATCCAAGAAGCATCATCAAAAAGATTGATTGTCATAAGCAACAAAAATAAAAAAAGTCCCGATGCTTTTGGCAAAGGGACTTCAAAAAATGCTTTTTGTTGCTAAAATTATTTCTTAGCGTAACGGTTTTTGAATTTATCGATACGTCCTGCTGTATCAACCAATTTCATTTTACCAGTATAAAAAGGGTGTGAAGTGTGAGAAATCTCTAATTTATAAAGAGGATACTCATTACCATCTTCCCATTTAATTGTTTCTTTAGTATCTACGCAAGATTTTGTTAAGAAAGCATATTCGTTAGACATGTCTTTAAAAACAACTGGTCTGTAGCTTGTTGGGTGCAAATCTTTTTTCATTTGAATATTATTTTAAGTTATTTGTGTGAAAGCATCAAGAACATTTTTGCAATTTGCTGGCAACAACGCTTATGACATTTCCTATTAGTCTTTCTACCTCTATTTTAGAGGATGCAAATATCTTAATTTTATTTTTGATTTACAAGCCTAAATTAAAATTTTAATTATAAGATTTCCAGGCATCTGTTTTAGTAAAACTGATTTAAACAATGTTTATTGTAAAACGATTGCTCTATCCACATATAACACAACAAACCTAAAATTTTTGGACTGAATATTGTTTTTCAGATATTTAAAAAAATATGTAAATTTGATATATGAGAAAAGATAGCGAGTTTGATGGAATTATCCATGCTAGCAGTAGCGGAAAGCTCTACATTAAAAGCCCCGATTTCTTTGCGCAGCCAAGGATCAGACAAATGGTGGGTGCTTTAATG
>NZ_JBFTQI010000924.1:0-2131 GCF_056398925.1 Pedobacter sp. 01T416_2 | reverse complement strand
TACCACAGGTAAAGAAATCTGGGGGCAGTTGCGTTTAAAAAATCTTTCACCTGACGCTTTTGTAGCCGGAGTAGGAACCGGGGGAACTATTATGGGGGTAGGAAATTTCTTAAGAAAGCAAAATCCGGGTATTAAAATACATCCATTGGAGCCTGCAGAATCGCCGACCTTAACTACTGGTTATAAAGTGGGCAGTCATAGGATACAGGGTATTTCTGATGAATTTATCCCCGAAATCGTTAAACTGAACGAGCTGGATGAAGTGCTACAGGTAAACGATGGCGATGCCATACTCATGGCGCAAAAACTGGCCGAAAAACTTGGTTTAGCGGTAGGCATATCATCGGGCGCAAATGTAATCGGCGCCATAAAACAACAGCAAAAAATGGGTACAGAAAGCTGCGTAGTGACCATCTTTTCTGATAGCAACAAGAAATATTTAAGTACCGATTTAATGAAGGTAGAACCTGTTAAAACCGGATACATTAGCCCTGAAGTAGACTTTATCGACTACCAGGCCTTTAGCAGATTACATTAATTAGAACAATCAACAAATAAACCACAACATGAAAAAAATCACCATTTTATGCTGTGCCATATGCCTGATCAGCCTCAGCGCATACAGCCAGATTTTAAAACCTGTAACCTGGAGTTACGCAGCAAAAAAAACCGGGCCGAATACGGCTACTGTTTTCATTAAGGCCACCGTAGATCAGGGCTGGCACCTTTATTCGCAATTTGTTAAAGATGGCGGTCCGGTTAAAACAACCTTTAGTTTTCCATCATCAGGTGCTTATACCCTGGTTGGAAAAACCATCGAACCAAAAGCCATAACCAAATTCGAATCTACTTTTAAAATGGATGTAAGCTACTTCGAAAAATCAGTAGTATTTCAACAAAAAGTGAAGCTAAAAGGCAAAACCGCAACCATTAAAGGCAATGTAGAGTTTATGGTATGCGACGATAGGCAATGTTTACCACCAGAACAGGTAGATTTTAGCATTCCTGTAAAATAAGCGCAAAGAGCATATGATATCCTTAAAAAAAATCTGTCTCGGTTTGCTGTTCTGTTGCGCAATATCCTCAAATGGATATGCACAGGACAGCACAAATACCGAAGAACTGACTTTTACAGAGATTAAGCCAGAAGCAGCTGACAGCACAATTAAAGCAACTGATACTGTTGCTAAAATAGCTACTCCTGTTCCTGCTGCTACTCAAAAAAGCATTGCCCAACCAAAAGAAGAACACAAAACATTGTGGGGAATTTTTATTGCAGGTTTTGTTGGCGGTTTAGCAGCTTTGCTGATGCCTTGTATTTTCCCCATGCTGCCCCTTACGGTAAGTTTTTTTACTAAAGGATCAGAAAAAGGAAGGGCCTTTCGGCGCGCGGCACTCTATGGCTTTTTCATTATCCTCATTTATGTGGTGCTTGGGCTTTTGGTAACGGTAATTTTTGGTGCCGATGCCCTGAACAGCCTGTCTACTAATGGTATCTTTAACTTTTTCTTCTTCTTATTGCTGGTTGTTTTTGCAGCTTCGTTTTTAGGGGCATTCGAAATTACCCTGCCCTCTTCCTGGGTAAATAAAATGGATGCCAATTCAGACAAGGGCGGAATTGCGGGATTGTTTTTCATGGCCGGAACATTGGCCCTGGTATCTTTCTCCTGCACAGGCCCGATAATCGGTACACTACTGGTACAGGCAGCAACAACAGGGGCTTTACTAGGGCCCGCAATAGGCATGTTCGGTTTTTCCCTCGCCCTGGCCATTCCTTTTGCACTGTTTGCACTCTTTCCATCGGCAATGAACAAACTGCCGAAATCCGGCGGTTGGTTAAACAGTGTTAAAGTAGTATTGGGCTTTCTTGAACTTGCATTCGCATTAAAGTTTTTGAGCAATGTAGATCTAACCTACCACTGGGAGTGGTTTGACAGGGAAATATTCTTAAGCCTGTGGATTGTTATTTTCGGGATGATGGGCATCTATCTTTTGGGTAAACTGAAGTTTTCGCATGATAGTCCGCTGGCCTTCATCTCCGTACCAAGGCTTTTTTTGGCAATAATAGTTCTTGCCTTTACCGTTTACTTAATCCCTGGCATGTGGGGCGCACCGTTACGCAGTGTATCGG
>NZ_JBFTQI010000923.1:0-2134 GCF_056398925.1 Pedobacter sp. 01T416_2 | reverse complement strand
GTTCCAAACCTTAAAAAGAGCGTATTGTAAATAGATTTTTACCTTATCTGAATTTAAGTTACAAACAAACTTATACAGTAGATTGAATTAAAACCGCGCAAACGTTTGTGTGGGATGAAATGTAATAGCGCTAAATTATATGATAGAAGTGCAGGTTAGCCTAGCTTTACAGCTCTATGATTAGCTATTTAAAATGAACTTAAAGTTTATGACGCGCAAACGTTTGATAGGCCTGTATTCGCTGTTTGATTTGCTAGTAAATGGATGTTTACATCCGAATGTAAAGTTCTAGAAGAGAGTATTGAATTTTTGCGCCCTCAGGGTAGCCTTAAAGAGAGGGAGGGCAATGTCATTAAGTGTCGTCATTTCGAGCGGAGCGCAACGTAGCCGAGAACCCGAAGGCTCAGCGAAGCTAAATCTAAAAAAAAATAAAGCTCTCTCCCGAAAATCGGGACTGCGCAACAGTCGAGATGACGACTTTTCTATTGAAATTATGATGATTAACTCTGATCGTCTGTTTCTGCGTCTGGTGCATTCTTTTGAACCGATTCGATACCGTTATCTCTGGCGGCTGTACTTTCGTACATTTCGCTGGAGCCAATAATCTGGCCATTTGTAGCCTTTAAACTAAAATGGTACTTGCCATTAGACGATGTCTTTTTCTCAAATTTAGAATCATCTTGCGCATTTTTTTTAACAGATTCGATTCCATTTTCGCAGCTCGATTTGGCTGAATAGCCTTCGCTGGTTAAAATGGTCTGGCCATTGCTGGCTTTAAGATTAAACTGGAATTCTCCGTTTGATCTTTTGGTAATTACAAATTTTCCCATAAGTCTGATTTTTAAATTAAGTACTTGGTTAGTATTTTAATCTTATAATAAGCAGGTGTTATTCCTAAAGTTATTAAAGTTTGTAGCCAATTACAATAAGCAGACAAGAGAATTAATGATAATTTAACCCAGGCTATTGGTAAACTTCATGCGAATACCGCTTTGAAAGTTCTGGATAATTTTAAAAATTTCGATTAAGGTTACTTTTTCAATTTTGGTTAAACTATCAATTTCGATAAAGTTATTGGGTGCCGCCTGATCATTGATAATCAGATTAGCCTGATGTTTCAATCTTAAGCCCATTAAATAATAATAAGACTGCGAAAGTTCGTTAAACTGCTCTTCACTAAAAACACCAAGTTCTCTTAAGGCCTTTAAACGTTCGCCCGTATTCTCTTTTTGGAAAATCCTGTTCTGTAAAGCATAAACCCTTGCCAGATCTACAATAGGGGTCATGGCTGTTTTAATATCGAATACCTCTTTTTTATGGATTTTTTGTGTTCTTATATTTCTAAAATAGGTGAGCGGTGGCTCATAGAGTAAGGCATTTTTGGCCAGATATACGTAGAATTTTTCGATGGGTTTCTGCAGTTCTTCATCAACAAAAGCACGTAAGCTTTCCATAATGGTTAAATCGCCATAGATGGCCCTGCAATCAAAAAATGCAGCAAATTTTACGGCAGCTTCTGGTAAAGCTTCTTCTATCCAGTTTTTATAATTGTATTTCCAGTGCGATAGTGAATGCGTCCAGTTTGGGTTAGTGGCCATATAATCGCCATCGCAGTATACAAAACCAACAAAATTTAATTTATCCGAAACCTGGGTAGCCATATCTAGAAAATAAGAACGTACAGCCGCTCTTTTATCTTCTCCGGTATCTTCATAAATAATGGCATTGTCCTGATCGGTTTTTAAGCTAAGCTCTTTTCTGCCTTCACTACCCAAAACCATAAATACAAATTTTGCAGGTGGCGGACCAAGTTTAGCAATTACCTCTTCAATAATTTTAAAGGAAATGGTATCGGCAATAGTTGTTACCACCTCATTTACAATTTTCGAATGTACACCTCTAGCCAATAATTGCGATACAATGCCTGGTACTTTTTGCCATTTTAATTTTAGATCGCCGGTATTCACAGCAGATTTAACAGATTGGATAAAAACCAATGGAGATTCTGCCTGCTCGCTTAAAAGGCGGTTCCTGCTTAAAAAGCCAACATAATTACCATTGTCGTTTACCAGTAAATAGCGCGACTTTTTGCTGAACATCATCAATATCGCCTCATACACATAAGCATCCGGAG
>NZ_JBFTQI010000922.1:0-2134 GCF_056398925.1 Pedobacter sp. 01T416_2 | reverse complement strand
CTTATGTTAACACTCTTATTTGTTGGCTGGTTATCTTTTACCCAAACGTTAAAGATATATTCGTTTCCCTGTACCGGTTCAAAACCACGTGGCAGTAAACCATAATTATTTAGCAGGTTAAACTCGCCATTATTGTTACGGGTTAGGTATGGCATTGTTTTTTGCTCTTTATTGTGTTTTACAGTAGAAAGTACAATTCCATCTGTTGACAATGCCAAACTGTAATTCCCTGAGTGTGATACCGAGTTAGAAATCGACCAGTATAATGGTTGATTATAGGGCTTCGAAACAAATTCCTTAACCACATTGGTATCAGGTACAACAGTATGGCGACCGCGATCCTCAAAGCTATTGACATAGATTTCTCTGTTCCTGGCATTGGATGCAACAGCCGATGGCAATTCTCCCTTAAAATCGAAACTTGCTGCGCTATATCGGTTTAAGGCATCTTTATTTTCTAGTTCCTGCCCGTATTTATCATATTGAGTTATAATATTGGAGGTGATCCATTTGGTGGTTGAAGGGTTTCCGATTATGTTATTCCAAAGCCCACCAAAATTCCAATACGAACTAAAAGTCTTAATATAACCAGCATTGGCTGTATTCATTCCTTTCTTACCCAAAGTGAAAATATTGTCGTAAGCCCTGTTCTCCTGATATACTTTTTGTGTATTTGGCCGCCAGTTACCTTTTATTCCCTGTACAAAAGGATTGTAAAACGTTTCATAAGTAAAATGCCATGTTTTAAGACCATTAATGGTCCTAAAACTTTGTATATCATAATTATATGCGAGAGAAGATGTTGAAAATATGGTTGCAGGTACATTAACGCTTGAGGCAGATAGAACATTTTGTATGTCATCCCGGTAAATTTCCACACCAATACTTCCTGGATTATTCGGCCAGTTGTTGTATGCATTAGAAATATTATATCCTTCAACTTCAATTTTATGTGTTCCCGCAGCGAGATAAACAGGAACAATAGTCCAATATTCAAAAGTTTCAGGGGAATTTACAGTGGGTTGTAATACATTATTATCAATTGTAATTTTAATTCTATCATCACCTGCAAACCCAATGAAATAATATTTACTAACCGGAGCATCAAATGTCGAGGTAAAGCCTAAGGGTTCAGCTACGCTTGCAGGAATACTTGTATCCGGCCATATTCCAATATTTATTAATCTGGAGTTTAAATAATCATTGCTGAAATTATAATAATCTGGATTTCCACATGGAGCATTAAAAAAGTTACCTTCAGCATCGCATGGATTATAAAAGCGGGATCCCGAACGACCATGCTCAGAGTTATATCCAGCAATTCTGAAGTTGAAAGTAGAAGAGGTATTCTCAATACGGTCTGTTACCTGCCCTAAGGCATCAACTGGCCATTCATCATCATAAGTGGTAAGCGATGCAGATAATACCTTCATCTGGCTTAAATCGCCATTAATATTTAGTTTATTATTTTTTATCGGATTATTTACCGATACAATGCTCTCGGTTCCGGCCGATAGAAGGTTTCTATAGCCAGAGTGTACTACCTTGAATTTTTTGGCATCGTCGGTTCCGGTTATAGACTTTAATACTTTTCCTCTTTGATCAATCAATAATTTGGTTGGTTCTAATAATGGAAGATCCAAATACTCAGGATGACTGGGAGAACTATTGACAATTAAAGATCGATTATCAACTACCCAGTAATGCACTCCAGATGCAATATTAACTAACTCATCTCCTTGGGTAAGTAAGCTCCAGTAAGCGTCATTAATTTCGTATAGGCTGTTTAAGGAAACATTTTTAAGCACCATCCCTTGATTTTGATAGGCTCCTCCCATTTTACGGTAAGCCCAATAAGCAGGTAAATTAAGCGAGTAATAATCTTTATTAAATTCATTCTGCGTTTTAGTTAGTAGCGCTTCTCCCGTTACTCCATCATAGGCTACATTTTCTACCGAAATAGAAGAACCATTTTCTTTTTTAACCACATTTTTAATTAACCCATTGGTTTGAATAACTTTTACCGCACATGCTGATCTGAATAGTTTATATTCGTTATTACTATTAATTGGAAAATGGGGAATGGGTATCGGCGTTAGAAAAATGGGTATAACATCAA
This sequence comes from Pedobacter sp. 01T416_2, assembly GCF_056398925.1. Lineage (NCBI taxonomy): Bacteria > Pseudomonadati > Bacteroidota > Sphingobacteriia > Sphingobacteriales > Sphingobacteriaceae > Pedobacter > Pedobacter sp. 01T416_2. The sequence continues at coordinate 15 of NZ_JBFTQI010000922.1, read as the reverse complement.
CGCCCAGGTTTATAG
>NZ_JBFTQI010000921.1:0-2137 GCF_056398925.1 Pedobacter sp. 01T416_2 | reverse complement strand
ACGGAAAAAATTGCAGGCGTTTCGGCCATAAAGCCGAGTTCAAAAATTGAAATTTACAAGCGTTTGTGTATCGCGAAGGATTTTCTGCATTCAACTTTTATGGAGAAGCCCGATTTAAAATTACTGGCTAGTATTGCTTGTTTATCAGTTCCTCAGCTCATCAGGCAGTTTAAATCTGTATTTAAGGTTACGCCACATCAATACCTGATTCAGATAAAACTTAAACAGGCTGTTGATTTGCTTAAAAATACAGATAAACCCATTCATGAAATAACCTGGGCTTGTGGATTCGAAAACGTGAGTGCTTTTTGCAGGGCCTTTAAATCAGCTTATGGTTTTCAACCCTTGATGTTCAGAAAAACACAGGCATAAATAGCGCATTTCTGCACATGTTTATTGTTAAAGCGGGCTTAATTTTAAGCAATTAAACCCAATTCCCTTGAAACGAGCCTTTATTTTTTTCTTTTTAATTTTATCTTCCTCATTTTGTTGTGCCCAGGATCTTACTATCCCACTTTATCAAGGGCAGGTACCAAATGCAAAGAGAACCCCTGCCGATTACATTGAAGAAACCGACAGTAATAGCCTGATTAAAAATGTAAGCATCCCTACCATGCAGGCCTATTTTCCGGATAAAAATAAAGCCAATGGAACGGCTGTAATCATTTTTCCCGGTGGCGGTTATTTTGTTCTTGCCCCTAAAAAATGCATTGAAATTGCTAAGGCATTCAGTGCGCTGGGGGTTGCTGCCTTTGTTGTGAAGTATCGTTTACCCAGCGATAGAATTATGAACGACAAAACGATTGGTCCATTGCAGGATGCACAAACCGCTATTAAAACGGTACGCAGAAGAGCAGGCGAATGGAATATAAATCCAAATAAGATAGGAATGATGGGGCTATCGGCAGGTGGGCATTTAGTCTCAACAGCAGGTACACAGTTAAACAGGGTGGTGATAGAGAATAAAGAGAATATATCACTCAGACCCGATTTTATGATTTTACTTTATCCCGTTATTCTTTATGATCCGGATATACCCCGCACCAGAGAAAATTTAATCGGAAAAAAACCTACAGCAGAAGCGTTAAGTTTATATAGCACCAATAAGTCTGTTAGTGAGATTACGCCACCAACTTTTTTGGTTCATGCGGCTGATGATGATGTAATCCCGGTGAAAAATAGTCTGCAGTTTTTCGATGCACTACTCAAAGCCAAGGTCAAGGCTGAAATGCATATTCTACAAACAGGTGGGCATGGTTTTGGTATTTATGATGTTGAAAATAAAGACAACTGGTTTGTAGGTTGCTACGAATGGATGAGAAAAAACGGTTTTGGATCTGCTGGCAGATAAAAACCCGGTTTGAAAATTTGTTAGCTCTCATCACTCAAAATCAGCTGATTTTTGGATTTTATGGCAACACCACTTTTAATCAAAAAAAACTTTTATAGCAGTATATAATTTACAATTTTTAGGCAAAAAAAGCAATCAGTTTAAATAACTTTGTTTTTCAATGAAAAAAACATCGGGAAATCGATTTAGCTTGTTTTAAACCAAATAATTTAAAATGCTTTTAATTATTCTTAACATTATTTTTTGCATCTCGTTTTTAGGCTTTGCCTATGTAAATTTAAATGATAACGATGCCTTTCTTTGGGTTTCTATCTATTTAAGTGCCGCAATATGCTGCGGATTGGCTGCGTCCGGTAAATTTTATCCTTTCGCTTATCTGTTTTTAACTGCTTTCTACTTAATTTATGCTGCTATCCTATTCTTCGCAAAAGATGGTGTAAGAGATTGGATTATGAAATATAAGCGGCCAAGTTTGGTTGAAAGCATGCAGGCAACTAAACCCTATATCGAACAAACGAGAGAATTTTTTGGCCTGTTGATTATTGCGGGAGCTTTGTTGATCAATTATTTTGTTTCGGCGGGTATTGCCAGCTAATAGATTTAGATACTTTATGAAAGGTGATGATACGATGGCTATCCAAAAAGCTTTATCAGCTATTGTAAAAAGCAATGTAGGTGCAGATGGCCAAAATTGGCTGGAAAGTATAACACAATCGGCTGATCAAAGCAATAAAATCAGTCAGGCATTTGTGATGGTGCCGCGAAAAACCGGGAAATCGCTTATTC
>NZ_JBFTQI010000920.1:0-2141 GCF_056398925.1 Pedobacter sp. 01T416_2 | reverse complement strand
ATGTAGTAGGCGGTCAGGCACTTGCCCACGTGGCTTCTGCAGAAGGCATTATCTGTGTAGAAAAAATTGCTGGTCAGCATGCCGAGCCATTAGATTACAATAACATCCCGGGATGTACCTATTGCACACCAGAAATTGCTTCAGTAGGTTATACTGAAAAAGCAGCAAAAGCAGCAGGTTACGAATTAAAGATTGGTAAATTTCCATTCTCGGCATCAGGTAAAGCAAGCGCTGCCGGTGCTAAAGATGGTTTTGTAAAACTAATTTTCGATGCTAAATACGGAGAATTATTAGGTGCACACATGATCGGTGCCAACGTTACCGAAATGATTGCCGAAATCGTAGTTGCCCGTAAATTAGAAACTACTGGTCACGAAATGATTAAATCTGTTCACCCTCACCCTACCATGAGCGAAGCCATTATGGAAGCTGCAGCTGATGCATACGGAGAAGTGATACACTTATAAGGTAGAAGGTTTAAAGGCGGAAGGCATAAGGTGCCGCATCGATAAGCAAAACCAATATCATTTACAAAAACCCTTTAGTTAAAGCTGAAGGGTTTTTGTATTTTTAGCCAATTCCAGTCTTGATACTTGATACTAATTACTCGATACTAACTACTTGATACTAATTACTTGATACTACAAAAATGAAACTCCACACCATAAACACAGGCTTATTTAAATTAGATGGTGGCGCCATGTTCGGCGTTGTACCCAAGGCCATCTGGCAAAAAACAAACCCTGCTGATGCGAATAACCTTTGCACATGGGCCATGCGTTGCCTCTTAATTGAAGAAAGTAATCAATTGATTTTAGTGGATACCGGGATTGGAAACAAACAGGACGAAAAGTTTTTCAGTCATTATTACCTGCATGGGGATGACTCGATGGAAAAATCGCTGGCGCAATTGGGTTTCAGTACGACCGACATTACTGATGTTTTCCTCACACACCTTCATTTTGATCATGTTGGTGGGGCAATAGTAAGAGAAAACGAGAAACTGACACCAGCCTTTAAAAATGCACATTATTGGAGTAATGAAAAACATTGGCAATGGGCAGTAGCGCCAAATGCAAGGGAAAAAGCTTCTTTCTTAAAGGAAAACATCCTGCCGATCAAGGAAAGCGGACAACTTAAATTTATTGATGAAATAGAAAATATCGAATGGCAAAAAAATATCAACATCAGTTTTGCCTATGGCCATACCGATGCCATGATGTTGCCTAAAATCAGTTACAAAGGCAGAACCATTGTGTATATGGCCGATCTCTTACCTTCTGTAGGCCACCTTCCCCTGCCCTATGTAATGGCTTATGATATGTTTCCGTTAAAAACGTTGACTGAGAAACAAGCCTTTTTAGAAGAAGCCGTTAACAACAACTATATCTTATATCTGGAGCACGATCCAGTTAACGAATGCTGTACTTTACAAAGAACAGAAAAAGGAATCCGTGTGGCAGAAACTTTTAACCTGAGCGACATTTAAATGATCAGACCAGCCAAGCCTACAGATGCAGAAGAAGTTGTACCACTGATTATTCAGGCAATGGGCAAGCTGGCGAAGAAATTAACCAATGTAGAAGATGATGAAATCATTAATCGGATCTTTAAACATTTCTTCCAGCAAGAGAACAATCAATACAGTTACGAAAACACCTTGGTTTATGAAGATGGGGGCAAAATTCTAGGATCTTTAAATGCCTATGATGGCGAAAAACTCCTAAAGCTTCGTCAGCCATTTTTAGCGTACCTGGCTAAGCATTACCAGGCCAATAGCACCGATCAAGGCACCGAAACCCAAAGCGCGGAATTTTACCTCGATACCATTAGTGTTAATCCAAATGCTCAGGGAAAGGGAATAGGAAAACAGCTCATTAAAGCAGGAATTGATTGGGCTGAACAACTTGGCCACCACAACATCGGCTTATTGGTAGAGCAAAACAACGATCGGGCATTAAAGCTGTACCAAAATATGGGTTTTGCTATTCAAAATGAAAAGCAATTTATGGGCGGACTATACCATCATATGGTCTTTAAGATCAATTATTAGCGAATAGCTTATACATGAATAACCTATATAAATCGGCTTGACATATTTGCCTAATGACGCCTTATATTCCCTTACATTGCTTATATGG
>NZ_JBFTQI010000919.1:0-2141 GCF_056398925.1 Pedobacter sp. 01T416_2 | reverse complement strand
GTGTAATGGCTACCAAACCAACTACTGCACCGATACAAAAACCTAAAACCGAAGGTTTTTTACCTCTTGCAACATCAAAGAACATCCACGATAAACCTGCAGCACCAGCAGCCGTATTGGTAGTTAAGAATGCCGAAACAGCTAAGCTATTTGCACCTAATGCAGAACCTGCATTAAAACCGAACCAACCGAACCATAATAAACCTGTACCAATTAATACGTAAGGGATATTTGCAGGCGGAACTTCTTTATGCTCTAAGTGAGATTTTCTACGTTTTAAAACCAATGCGCCAGCCAATGCAGCCATACCAGCAGAAATGTGAACTACGGTACCTCCCGCAAAATCCAATACACCCATTTTAAACAAGAAACCTTGTGGGTGCCATGTCCAGTGGGCTAACGGAGAATAAACGAATATTGCGAATAAAACAATAAATAAGATGTATGAGGTAAAACGGATACGCTCTGCTACGGCACCTACCACTAAACCTGGGGTAATAATGGCGAACATTAATTGAAACACTGCAAATAAAGAAAGCGGAATGGTTAAGTCTGCTCCTCCCTGAAGATGTGGTGCTCCAGAATTTACACCTTTAAAGAACAAAAACGTTGAGGGATTTCCAATGAAACCACCAATGGTATCTCCGAAGGCTAAACTAAAACCTACTACTGTCCATAAAACTGTAATTACTCCTGCCGCTACCACACTTTTAATCATGGTAGATAATACATTTTTTCGGTGAACCATTCCACCATAAAAGAATGCAAGGCCTGGAGTCATTAAAAATACAAGCGCAGAAGCGATTAATATGAATGCAATATCAGGCCCACTATACTTGCCTTCATCAAAATTAGGAAGAAGTGGAATAAATAGAGCGAAAATTGCGACAATCATCAATATCGCAAAAGGCGCATACTGTTTAAAGGAGAATTTACTCATAGTTTTTAGTTTAATTTGTTTGTATTGTTTAAATAATTGAAATATGCTTGATTTATTTTTCTAAAAATACGACATATTGTAGTTTTTACACCATTTAATTGAAATATTTTAATAAAAACAAGTGATTTTTATAAAACAACACAAAAATTAACCTTAAAAATAAAAATACCAAAAAATACAGGGGATTTTAATACAAGTTTTTAATAAAAACAAAATCACATATTAACCATCATTTATATGATTTTACCCAAAATTTGTAAAATTTTGACTAAAAAAACCGATCATTAACAGAAAAACCCATGAAATTTCATGGGTTTTTAAAAAAATCGTTAAAAAATTTAACTTTTTACGAAAAATAAGCAGATCCTTGAACCACTCCTCTTTTTTCGATTTCTTTATCCATATAGGTTTGAATTGCCGATTTGTTAAGTCCCCAGTTAGGCGCAATCAACAAATCCCAATCCGAAATGCCAAAAAGCCGCTGAATAACAATATCCGGACGTAATAAAGGGATTAATTCGCAAAGTAAGTCGGTATATTCTTCTAGAGAAAACAATTTAAAGGGTTCCTTTTTATACTTAGCGCCCATTATCGATCCTTCTACAACATGAAGGTGATGGAACTTTACAAACTTGATTTGCGGAAAACGGTTAATTTCATGAATGTAGCCGTGCATCTGCTCGCGGGTTTCCCAGGGGAAGCCAAAAATGGTATGCACGCACAGATCGAGCTTACTATCTTTTAAAAGTTCTACAGCAGCAACAAATTCGCCATGACTGCAACCTCTGTTGATCTGATCGAGGGTTTCATCATAAATCGATTCCATGCCCATTTCTAAATCTACATCGAAGCGGTCGGTATAACTTTCTAACAAAGCTACCTTTTCTGCATCGATACAATCAGGACGTGTACCCACAGCAAAACCAACAATATCTTCGGTATTAATCGATAGCGCTTCATCATACATCATCTTTAAATAATGTACTGGTGCATAGGTATTGGTATTAGGCTGGAAATAAACAATATACTTATCAGCTTTATAAGAAGTTTTAGCCCTTAACATGCCTTCGGCAAGCTGATCTTTAATATTTGGATTTTTACGCGAAGGCTCCGGCGTAAAAGAATCTACGTTACAATACGTACAACCACCGTAACCTTTGCTCCCATCGCGGTTGGGGCAGGTAAAACCACCATCTACAAT
>NZ_JBFTQI010000918.1:0-2145 GCF_056398925.1 Pedobacter sp. 01T416_2 | reverse complement strand
GTATCATCGCTGATTTTGGTTTGCGAAAAAATATATTTTTTCTTGCTGTTAATGTTTTCGGAGATCGATTTCATCAATTCATCCTCTTCTTCTCCAGGCTGGTAATTTCCCCAGAGATCATAGCTGATTCGTCCATAAAAAATAGAATCTATGCCATCTAAAAAATCGTTAAAATTGGCATCGCCATCCATAATACACCAATCAATTTCTCCATTAGGTCCTTCAATGTAGCCATCAAGCGTAACGGCAAGGTTTAGAATAATTTTTTTCATATTTCGAAATTATTTTATCCGTTCGATACTAAAAGCGCGATCTTCTTTGTTAAAACCCACTTTAGGGTAATAATCAAAAGCAGTAGGTACTGATAAGAGAAGAAGCATACATTGATCTCCGAGTTTTTGACGTGTAATAGCAATCATTTCTTTGCCTATTCCCGAACTTTTTAAATCTGTAAATACTGCTAGATCTGCGAGGTAAGCGCACCAGACCCAATCGGTAATGGTTCTGGAAATACCAACAAGTTTATCTTCCTGCCAGGCCGTAACCAATAAGTCTGCATTTTTTAACATCAATGCTATTCTTTCTGGTTCAGTTGGCCTTTTAAGTCCGGCCTGGACAAATAGTTCAATTACTTCTTCTGGTGTAGGGATAACACCTATCTCATAGGTAATATTCATATCAATAGGTTTTACTACTAAATTACAAAATATCACTTAATGGACTAATATAAAATAGGTTTTGAATTTAGATTTGGGATTCATCACTATCAGTTAATTTTTCAACTTAACCTTAACTTAACATATACGCTCTTACTTTGTTCAGCATTGCCTGATATAGATGCTTTTAACATGACCAAACCCTTTAGTGTTCTTGTACTTTTTCTGCTTTTTATTTCGAACGCGATTGCCCAGGAAGAAAAATTCGAATCGATTATTGCCCTGAATCAAAAAGATCCGACTGCAGCCCTGGCTCAATTAAAAAAAATATACGCCAAATCTATCGATGACAATGATGAGCTTTTAGAAGGCAAATGTTTGCAGCAGATGGGTAAGATTTGTTATACACAAGGGCATTTCAGTCAATCGTTAGAGTTCTTTTTAAAAGCCGATAAAATATTCAACAATGCCAATCAATCGCTTTTATTGGCAGCCAACCTTAACGATGCGGGCGTGCTCTACTATTATATGAAGCAGAAAGACAAGGCTATGCATAGCTATAACAAAGCCATCGGTATCTATAAAAGATCGAATAACTTAACCGGACAGGCAACCGTTTTGGGCAATATTGGGCAGTTATACGAAAAAAGGCAACTTTACGACAGTGCATTTTACTATCAAAAGCTCGCTTTAAAAATAAACGGGCAGGTTAATGATAAAAGTGGGGCGGCAAAAATACACGAAAACCTGGGCAGTATATATGAAGATCTGGAGCGTTACGATTCTGCTTATGTGCATTTTAAACAGTCTCTAAATTTATATCAGGAAGATCATAATGACCTCGGGAGTATCGAGGTCATTAATAATTTGGGCGATATCCTCCGTAAAACAGGCCGGTACAAGGAAAGTATTGTGCTAACCGAAACAGCGTTGAAACTGGCCGAAAAGATGGGTAATATCTATCAGTTAAGCTCCTGCTGCAGAGATTTGGGCAAGGCATTCGAACTGTTGAACAACATGGACAGCGCCTACCACTATGTAAAACTTGGCTATAAATACACGATCGATCTGTATTCGGAAGACGGTGCCCGGCAGGTAGCTTTTTTGCAGGTGCTTTACGATATCAATAAAAAATCGGATGAGATAAATAAACTGAAAAACGATCGGAAGGTGAACAGGATCATTGCTTTTTCTGCCACAATTGTAGTCATATTATTGGTTGTTTTGGGATTTGTTATTTTTAGCAGACAAAGGTTAAAATTAAGAGATCAACAGATGCTGGCGCGGCAGAAAGCAATAGAGCATGATATGACCAGTCTGGCGCTCAAAAATCTTCAGCTCGAAGAGCAAAATCTTAAACAGTTGCTGGAGGTTAAAAGTAGAGAACTGTCTACCCATACCTTAAATCTGATTAAACACAACCAATTCCTTGAAAATCTTAGGGGTACCTTACAAGCAATGGTAAAAGATTACAAGCAATGGTAAAAGA
>NZ_JBFTQI010000917.1:0-2146 GCF_056398925.1 Pedobacter sp. 01T416_2 | reverse complement strand
CCGCTAACCTTAATGGAAGGTTGGGTAAAAGTGGATCTGATTGATTTTCATGATGAGATTTTAGCGTTAGCCGATAATTTTTTAGCAATAACACATTTGGTTGATGATACGCTTGTTAAATTTAAGAAATAAGGCAGTAAATAATTAATTAGGAATATAGCTCAGGCATTGCACTCCAAACGGAAATTAGTGTTTTTTGAAATTAGGAAATGAGCGGTTTGTGGTTCTTGGAGGCCCTCAGTCCGGCTTTTCGCTTTACTCCGTTACACTTCGTGTTCGCTGCAATCCGGTTTAGGAGCAAGGGTTTGTGCGCCCTGCAACCCCCAAATTGAAAAGCTGCCTTAGCCATTTAGCTCCGGTTGAAGCGTTACCCTGCAGCAACGGGGTATCCCGAACTTTCGGGAAAGCGTAAAAGCAGAAAACGGGAAGAAACTTAGTGTTTTGTACAGGCAATACGCTTCAAAACTATTTAGTGAAAAAGTGCTATTGAGGGGCAGGATAAGCCTTATATTTGATTAGTATATAATTATCGGCGACAGGATTTTAACCAAAATAAACCTGATGAGTAAAATAAATAACAATAAAAAAGAATTGTCGGCAGTGCAAGCCGAAGAATTACTCCATACTTTAAAAGTCCGTTTCGGGAAAAACATGGACCGCCATAAAAGTATTGAATGGGCTAAAGTAGAAGAAAGGTTAGTTGCCAGGCCCGAAAAACTATGGGTGCTTGACGAAATGGAGGTAACTGGTGGTGAGCCCGATGTTGTTGATTATGATAAAAAAACAGGTGAATATATTTTTTACGATTGTTCGGCAGAAAGCCCCAAAGGCCGTAGGAGTATTTGTTATGATTTGGAAGGGCTGGAATCGAGAAAAGAGCACCAACCGGAAAATAATGCTGTTGATATGGCTGCTACGATGGGGGTAGAGCTCTTAACAGAAGAGCAGTACCGTTTTTTGCAGCAACTCGGAAAATTCGATACCAAAACATCAAGCTGGATTGTTTCCCCTCCCGAGATTAGAAAATTAGGTGGTGCCCTTTTCGGCGATCGCCGCTACGATCATGTATTTGTTTACCACAATGGTGCACAATCGTATTATGCTGCAAGGGCATTTCGTGGTTTGTTAAAAGTGTAAACTGATAATTTATAGGTTCATTTGTCATTGGTTCATTAGTTAACAGGGAGAAGAAATTTGTTCTGTTGTTAATTGTTCAAACCGGTTATCATCGTTAAACGTCCAGTTCTAAACGCATGGCCAGTTAATCGACTTTGGACTCCCGACTAGGGATTTCGAACTAAATTGAAACTTCATCAAATCTTCATCTTTCGTTTTCATCTTTGGGCCTTCTGTTCTTCATTATATTCCGGCCTGAAATATTGGTTGTTAAGGAATTGTTTTCTTATTGTATTGTTCTGATTTTCATATTGTTAACGTAATGTTAAACTTAATTTATTGTTAATATTGAATTAACATTAGGACTGTTGTTTTGCATGAAAATAAAACAACAGAAAATGAAATCACGCATACTATCCCTAGTAAGTATTCTGCTGCTCTTGGTCACATTTGCTCAGGCACAAGTTACAACATCTAGTATTAATGGAAAGATTAAGGATAATAAGGGTATCATCCCAGGGGCAACCATTGTGATGATGCACGTTCCAACAGGTACTGTATCTAAAGGTTCGTCAAACGAAAACGGACTTTACCGTATCGGCAACTTAAACCCAGGCGGGCCATACAAAATTACTGTAACCTTTGTGGGTTATAGCCCGGTAGTAAAAGAGAATATTTATTTAACCTTAGGTTCGGATGTAAGGCTCGATCTTGATCTTCAGGAGCAAGGTAACCAATTGGCCGAAGTAAGTATTAAAGGCCAAAAAGGCGGAACAAAATCTGGTGCGGGTACAAGTATCGGCGAAGGTCAGATCAAAACGCTGCCAACCATGAACCGCAGCTTACAGGATGTAACAAGGGTTACTCCTCAAGGCAGTAAAGATAATACCTTTGGAGGAACAAACTTTAGATACAACAACGTGACTATTGATGGTGCAATTAATAACGATGCCATTGGTTTTAGCCCCTCATTAGGTGGGCAAAGTGGAAGCTCGGGTATGCCTGGAAGCAGTACACGCACCAATCCGGT
>NZ_JBFTQI010000916.1:0-2147 GCF_056398925.1 Pedobacter sp. 01T416_2 | reverse complement strand
GTATTGGTTAAAGCACCAAGGCCTGTTATTTCCATTTCCACAACATCACCAGGCTGTAGCCACTGTACTTTATAATTTGGATCGTTAAGCAAACCAGTCCCGTTTAATTCCAAGAAACAACCCGTACCTACTGTTCCTGAACCAATTACATCCCCAGGAAGAATATCTACACCGTAAGCACAACGCTCTATAATTTCGGCAAATGTCCAGTCCATATCAGCGGCATTCCCTTTCGAAACTTCGATGCCATTTACCCGGCAGGTCATTTTAAGGTCGTAAGCATTACCAACATGTCCGTCTTTAGGCGCAACTTTATATTGCAATAATTCATCAGGCGTTACCAACCATGGACCAATTACCGTAGAAAAATCTTTTCCTTTTGCAGGGCCCAAATTCAGCAACATCTCCTCCATCTGCAAAGTACGGGCACTCATATCGTTCATTACCATGTAACCGGCAATGTATTCATCAGCCTCAGCAGCTTTAATATTTCTACCTTTTTTACCAATAACAATCGCAACCTCTAATTCGAAATCCAGTTTATCAAAATGATCTGGCATACATTCAATTTCGCCAGTACCCTGAATAGCGTTGTGGTTGGTGAAATAAAAGATCGGATACTCATCGAATTGAGGGATCATATCAACCTTTCTGTTTCTACGTGCCGCAGCAACATGCTGTCTGAAAGCGTATCCATCGCGACAACTGGTAGGATGCGGAACAGGGGCTAAAATCTCGTAAAAAATTTCTTCTTTAGCGGCTAAACTACCATCTTTTATTTGATYGTCTATCCTTTTTGCTCTTTCCATTAACACTTCACCACCTTGCAAAAACGTAGTCATATTATCTGGAAGCAATTTATCGCAACTATTTAAGTTATAAATATGTCCGTTAATAAATATACCAAGATGCTCCCTGTCTTCGGTTTTATAAGATACTAGTTTCATATATGATTTGGTTAAATATGCGGTAAAGCTAAGAAATTAGGCCATTCAAAATAAAACTTAAGCGTTATTATTTTAACACAGTGTATTTCTGAAGGTTTGATTTAATTAAAGGAAAATCTTTTGCCTGAAGTGCTTTATAATGTTTTTTGTTGGAGAGTAAACCACCAATTAACATTCCACCCGATACACCAACAGGCACACCTGCAGCAATAAGCACCACCGACTCGACCAATTTATCACTTTTTGCGGCCAATGCAAAAAATGTTAAACCTCCGGCAATGGCAAGCGGTGCGGCTATCCCTTTACGATGAATGTATAATGCACTGATACTGTCGGCACTTAATTTTATGGTATCCTTCCGGTTTCTGATAATTGTTAAACCATCATCGGCTGCAGCGTAAAAAGAACCTCTTGTGGCTTTTCCACTTCGGTCTATAACCCTAATGGTGTACTTGGCATTTTGTTGCGCAAAAGTGGCATAGCTCAAGGCTAAAAAAAATAAGCATGTAAAAATAAATTTCATCGGGATGATCATATAGTAAGTAATTAAAGGTAATTAAAATTTCAACTTTTAAATAAAATACTTACCTTAGTGCCATTAAAACCATGATCTTAAAAGCATTACATATTAATCTAGTAAACGACGCTATTGCTGCCCGTCGCTATAAGATGCTATCCAAGCTGATCATGGCTCAATATTCTCTGTAATATTTACTCCATCTTCTTTTTTAATTGAAACGCATTACCGTTTTGATTGTTAATTCATTAGGATTTTTTCTTTTCTAACCATAACAACATTTTATTATGCCTATTTATCATAAATTGGGGCAGATTCCAGCTAAACGTCACACGGTTTTTCGTAAACCTGATGGAAATCTCTATGCCGAAGAATTGGTATCAACCGAAGGTTTTTCGAGTTTATATTCATTGGTTTATCATTGTCACCCGCCAACCATTGTTAAACATCTGGGCGAAGCATACAGTGTTGAGCCAAAAATTGCACGCGAAAAACACCTGAAACACACGAGTTTAATCGGTTTCAATATTAAACCTGAAGATGATTTTCTAAAAAGCAGAAAAGCCGTTCTGGTAAATAGCGATTTACACATCGTTTTGGCAGCGCCGAGAAAATCGATGACCGATTATTTCTACAAAAACAGCCAGGCTGACGAGATGATCTTCATACATGAAGGTTCTGGA
>NZ_JBFTQI010000915.1:0-2150 GCF_056398925.1 Pedobacter sp. 01T416_2 | reverse complement strand
ATGTAAAGCCCGATATCGTTTTAAAATATTTCCCTAACCTAAGTGAAAAACAGATTGCTCAATTCTCACAATTGTTCGATTTATATAGCTTTTGGAATGCACAGATTAATGTAATTTCGAGAAAGGATATCGAAGAGTTATATGAGCGCCATGTATTGCACTCATTGGGGATCGCTAAAGTATGCAATTTTAAAGCCGGAGAATCGGTTTTAGATGTAGGTACAGGTGGTGGTTTTCCGGGCATCCCATTGGCCATCTTGTTTCCAGAAACAGAATTTTATCTGGTCGATTCTATCGGAAAAAAGATTAAAGTAGTAAAAGAAGTGGCTTCGGCATTAGGTTTGGAGAATTTAAGGGCCGATCATTTAAGAGCAGAGCAAATTAAAGAGAAATTTAACTTTGTGGTTTCGAGAGCGGTTACGCGATTAGGCGAATTCTACCCATGGATACAGGGCAAATTTAAAAAAGACTCGTTAAATGCCATTCCAAACGGGGTTTTGTATTTAAAAGGAGGCGATTTGGCCGAAGAGATCAAAGAATCAAAACTGAAAGCAGAATTATATCCACTTTCAGCTTATTTTGAGGAAGATTTTTTTGAGACTAAATATGTGGTTTACGTACCACAGTAATTTAATATTAATATAATTTTATTTTTAGTAATTACTTGATTGCTAGTTTTTTGTGAATTTATTTTGTTCTAATCGGGAATTGTATTCCGTATTTGTCAGTGTTTTTTTATATTTGTAYTATGATACAGCGAGTTGGAAAAAATAAACTAAAGCAATTGGCCTCTAAATTTAGGGTAGTTGCAGTTGTGGGGCCTCGGCAAAGTGGTAAAACCACTATCTGTAAAACTACTTTTCCACGTAAGCCCTATGTATCGTTAGAGAACCCCGATGTGGCCGAATTCGCCACTGTCGATCCGAACGGTTTTTTAAAACAGTTTAAAAACGGTGCTATTTTAGACGAAATACAAAAACTACCTCATCTGTTTTCTTATATCCAACAAATTGTTGATGAAAACAATAAGGCTGGTTTTTTTATCTTAAGTGGTAGTAATAACTTTTTAATGCAGGAGAGTATATCTCAAACCTTAGCGGGTAGGGTTGCTTATCTGCATTTATTACCATGTAGTTTAAAAGAATTAAAAACAGCGAAATTATTATCAAGTTACGAACAGCATATTTTTAATGGGAGCTACCCCGAGCCTTTATATAAAAGAATTGATGCTGTTGATTGGTACCCCAACTATATTAATACCTATGTAGAAAGAGATGTACGCCAGCTTAAAAATATTACAGATCTAGCATTGTTTATGAAATTTCTGCGTTTATGCGCTGGCCGGACCGGGCAGATTTTAAATATGCAATCGTTGGGTAATGATTGCGGTATTGATGCCAAAACAGTGCAGGCTTGGCTATACATTTTACAGTCGAGCTATATCATTTACCTGCTCAAACCATTTTACAACAATTATAATAAGCGGATTATTAAAGCCCCAAAACTTTATTTTTACGATACGGGCGTAGCCTGCAGTTTGTTGGGGCTACAAAACACAGAACAATTGGCACTACACCCTAGTATAGGCGCACTTTTCGAAAATATGTTGATTATAGATCTGCTGAAACAGCGGTTAAACAAAGGTTTGCAGGATAACCTATATTATTGGCGTGATAAAACGGGCAACGAACTGGATTTATTACTTGATTCGGCTACAACTATTACTGCTATTGAAATTAAGGCCGGTGCTACAATGAATACTGATTATCAAAAAGGTTTGTTATACTTTAAAGGCATAACCGATGATAAAAAAGGCCTAAAAACCATAGTTTGTTATACTGGTTCAACTATTCAAAACCGTAGTAATGGTATAGAAGTCAAACCTTGGGGAAAAATGATATAAACTAAGAATGAAAGCAGAATTATATCCGCTTTCAGCTTATTTTGAGACTAAATATGTAGTTTACGTACCACAGTAAGTTATTGCTTTTTTGGATAACCTGTAATTGTGATTTCTTTAACTGGCGTTATCCTGATTGAGGTTACACCATCTTTTGAAATAGTAGCATATGGAAGAAAATTAATTGCAGTTGACTCATTGTCATTCCCTTTTTTTTCTGGTTTTGGCTCAATGGGCGATGGTGGTGCTA
>NZ_JBFTQI010000914.1:0-2154 GCF_056398925.1 Pedobacter sp. 01T416_2 | reverse complement strand
ATATAAACATTATCTGCAATTGCAAAAAGTTTAAGTTTATTTACCCCCAATTTTTTAAGCGTTTTAGCCGGAAAATTGTAACCAAAATTTATACTTCTGATTCTGAAATAACCACCTTTTTCCAAGAAAAAAGTCTGGGCACCGGTGTAATAGTAACGATAACTTCCCAAATCATATTTGGCGTAGTCTGCCTGATCACCAGGATTTCTCCAAATATTTGTTTTGCTTAAATCCGGAGTTGAAAATCCAGCAAATCTATTTATTGGGTCCCCATCTGTTGAATTAGAAAAACGATCTGATTCAAATAAATTTAACACATCTCTGTCGAAAGTAAAGGTGCAAAATATGTTCAATGAAAAGTTCTTGTAACTGAAATCATTGGTCCAGCCTCCGGTAACTTTTGGATTAGGATCGCCGATCGGCGCTTTGTCCGGATTGATGCCATCATTAAAAATATCAATGAAACCATCTCCGTCAAGATCCGCTAGGTAAAATTGGCCTGCTTGGTACGCACCATTGMTATTTCTATATAATTCTCCTGTAAAAGGATTAACAGGTATATCGCTTGTTCTTGAAAATACGCCATTTGTCCTATAAAGATAAAATGCATTTATTGGACTTCCAACTGAAAGGATATGGGATTTATCAAATCTGTCTCCACTTAAAATAAGATCTCTTCCACCATTCGGCAAACTCATGATCTGGTTTTTATTATATGAAGCATTAATCCTCGTAAACCATTTGAAATTTCCTTCAAGCGGATTAGCAGAAACGGTCAACTCGGCACCTGAATTTCGGACGCCTATGGAATTCGTTAAAGCTCGATCGTACCCTGTTGTTAGTGGAAGGTTTACACTAAATAATTGTAGAGAAGACTCTTTGTTATATACGTCAAACGATAGTGCATACTTACCATTTTTGATTTCAATATCAGTACCGATATTCCATTGAAGGGATTTTTCCCAGCTCAGGTTACTTTGCGCGGCACCATCACTTAAATTCGGTGTAATAGCTGTAGTACCATTATAGGAAGTTGCTCCACCATTTCCATTAAACCCACCATTATTTACAGAATACAAGTTATATTGTAAATAATTATTATTAGGTAAACTTCCTGATGTTCCTAAACTGGCCCTCAATTTGATTAGTGTAAATGGATTATTTACCCAGTTTTTCATAAAATTTTCTTCTGAAGCTAGCCAACCAACAGATGCAGACGGGAAATATCCCCACTTATTGTTTTTACCAAATCTGGATGAACCATCTGCCCTGGCAGTTGCCGAAAGTAAATACTTACCATCAAAATCATAAGCTAAACGTCCGTAATAGGAAAGAAGTCCATAAGCCTGATAGTCAGAACCAGCTGAAATCCTTGATTGCTGAAACCCACTGACAACTTGAATGTTATCTGATGGACCTCCATAACCTGAAGCAGATGTATTCTGGAACTGGTTATACTGAATATCCTGCCCAGCAATAACACTCAGGGAATGTTTACCAAACTGATTGTTATATGATAAAAAATTAGACGTTAGTGCATTTGTACTATTATCTGCGTAGCTCGATGATGAATTTCCCTGGCCATTGTTCAATATACTTGTCCTACTATAATCCCTTCTGGCTGTATTTAACAAATAAGAGGACTGAGAAGTGAGCATTAGGTGTTTATTAAACTCATAACTTAAGTTTAAATTTAGCGTAAGTTGATTGCTGATGTTTTTATCCAAATTCTCATCATAGGCACCTAATAAAAGTGCTTTTTTATCTTCATCCAGATTCAACAATGATGAAGGCATATTGCCAGCCCCTAAATTAACAGGGCTACTGCCACTCCCATTACCTCTTGAAAAATCCGATCTCGAGTAGGCAATGATGGGATTAATCATTAATTTCTCCTTCATGGCTCTGGTCGTCAGATTTAACCTACCAGAATACCTTTTGAAACCAGTTGCCTTAATAATACCTTGTTCATCATAGTAACCTCCACTAAACCTGTATACCATTCCATTAGCTCCCCCACCACTCACACTCAAATCGCCATTAGTGATTTTTCCAGATTGATAAAAAAGATCCTGCCAATCTGTATTGCCATTATAAGCAGGATTTAAACTATCTGTTAAAATGTAAGGAAGCTGTTTCAGATCACTATAAGAT
>NZ_JBFTQI010000913.1:0-2155 GCF_056398925.1 Pedobacter sp. 01T416_2 | reverse complement strand
TTATTTCATATTGCAAGTTTTGATGATGATCTAGAAGTACGAAAAATTGCAGTTGGTAAAATGAACAATCAGGCAAACCTAAACCACATCATCTCTTTTGAAGAAGAAAGTGAGGTAAAGCAACTTGCATTAAATCAGCTCAACCACAATTAGACAGTTTTCCATCCACAATTTAATAATCGACTGCTTAATCATTTAATCCAAAACAATTTAGCAATCCCAGCAATTGAACCATTCAACAATTTAAGCAATTAATCAGCCTTCCAACACTACAACTCTAAAACAAACTAAGCCATATATTTCCCTACTATAGGCATTCTTCGGCCCATACCAAATGCTTTTGGCGATACCCTTAAAATAGGTGGAGTTTGATAGCGTTTAAATTCTGCAACATTAACCATTTTTAGAATCCGCAGCACCAATGCTTCATCAAAACCTTGAGCAATAATGGCTTTAGAGCCCTGTTTCTTTTCGATGTGCTGATATAATATTTTATCGAGAATTTCATATTCAGGTAATGAATCGGAATCTTTTTGATCGGGCCTTAACTCTGCAGATGGTGGTTTAACAATAGTATTGACCGGAATAATTTCCCTTTCTTTATTAATGTATCTCGCAAGCTCAAAAACCTGCATTTTATAGACATCTCCTATTACCCCAATAGCACCGCACATATCACCGTATAAAGTACCATAACCAACAGCACACTCGCTTTTGTTTGATGTATTCAATAAAATATAGCCAAACTTATTACTCATGGCCATATTAATAATGCCACGGATGCGGGCCTGCACATTTTCTTCAGCAAGGTTAAAGGGCAAACCCTTAAAGGCTGGTGCCAGTATATGATCGAAAGCTTCTGCAACTTCTTTAATTGGCACAATTTCGTGCATACAACCAATATTATTAGCCAAATCTAAAGCATCCTGAACAGAGTGGTCGGAAGAGAATTTAGAAGGCATTAAAACGGCCATTACATTCTCTGGGCCTAACGCACGACAAGCCAAGGCGCAAACCACAGCGGAGTCGATCCCACCTGATAAGCCCAAAACGGCTTTACTGAAACCAGATTTATTGAAATAATCTTTTATACCTAAAATCAACGCGTCGTGAATCTGCTCAATATCGGTCAATCTTTCCGATTGGGGATATTTATTACGCACATTTTCAACCTCTTCCAGATCAAAAACCTGAAGATCCTCTTCAAAATACTTCATCTCTGCTTTCACGGCTCCATCAGCATCAAAAACCAAAGAACCGCCATCAAAAATAATCTCAGTCTGCGCACCAACCTGGTTTACATAAAATACCGGCAGGTTATACTTTTTTGCATTATCGCCTAATACTTTTATACGTTCATCATCATGGGTGTAAGAGAAAGGAGATGCAGCAATGTTAATCATCACATCTGGCTGCTCCTTAATCAGCTCATCCATTGGATTAGAAACATATAGTGGATTATCGTTGATATTCCACAGATCTTCGCAAATGGTTAAGGCAATTTTTTTTCCCTTAAAATCGATACAGTTAAATTGTGTGGCAGGTTCGAAATAACGATATTCATCAAATACATCGTAGGTAGGTAAGAGTGCTTTTTTAACCACGGCTTTAACTTTCCCTTCTTCGATGAAATAGGCTGCATTAAACAGATCTTTTCCCTGTAATATTTCGTTTTTAATAGGTAGGCCAACAATACATGCAATATCTGTGCAATGTTTGGCTATTTCCTGAGCGGCAGTTTCGCACAATACAATAAACTCATCAAACTCCAAAAAATCTCTTGGTGGATAGCCACAGATAGCAAGCTCGGCAAAAACAACTAAATCTGCACCTTTATCTTTTGCCAATTGAATATTTTCGGTTATTTTTTTCGTGTTTGCCTCAAAGTTCCCGATATGGTAATTGAGTTGTGCTAGCGCTATTTTCATATTTAATGTATCAAGTAGTGAGAATCAAGTATCAAGACAAATATCCCGATTAAAAGAATACGCCGAAATTAAGTGCCAAATAATGATTTCTAACATCTCTGGCTTTATCTGTTACAATATTAGTGAAACCGTTATTAAAAGTTAAACCAGCTACGATACTGGTATTGCCCGAAATATCAAATTCGCCACCACCACCGATGATTAATCCGGCACGGTAAAGTTTAATG
>NZ_JBFTQI010000912.1:0-2157 GCF_056398925.1 Pedobacter sp. 01T416_2 | reverse complement strand
GCATTGCAGGCTCATTTAAAGGGGTTCCTTACCGTGTTTCTGCTGGTTATTTAGATCAGCAAGGCCTTTTGATTACCGATCATTTTTCTCGTGGAACCGGTGCAATCAGCATTTCGCCAAAATTATTCCAGGATCATTTAAAAATCGACTTAAACTTAAAAGGTGCGTTAACCCAGTCGCATTTTGCCAATGCCGGTGCTGTTGGTGCTGCTATCCAGTTCGATCCAACACAATCAGTAAACGCAAGTAATAGCTTTGGTAACTACTTCGAATGGTTAAGAAGCGATGGTACGGTAAATCCGAATGCACCTCGCAACCCRGTAGGTTTAATCAGGCTGAACGATAACAATGGTAATGCCGAAAGAAGTTTTGGTAACGCACGTTTCGATTACTCTTTCCACTTTTTACCAGAATTGCACGCTAATTTAAATTTAGGTTACGATCTGTCTAAAGGTTATGGTGATGTGCGTATTCCGGTTTATGCTGCACAGAGCATTTCAACTTTAGGATCATACACCCATTCTTTGAATACAGAAACCAACAAACTTTCTGAGTTTTATTTAAACTATGCACACACTGTAGAGAGCATTAAAAGCCGTTTTGATGTAACTGCAGGTTACGGATATTACGATAACTCGAAAACCGGTTTCAACTTTACTTCTTACAAAGGCACCGGAGAGGCGTTGGTAACACCTGTTTTCCCTTTCTCTACCGATCGTGATAAATTACTTTCTTACTACGGAAGGTTTATTTATACTTTGGCAGATAAATATATTTTATCTGGAACATTAAGGGCTGATGCTTCTTCAAAATTTGCAGCGCAAAACCGTTGGGGCTATTTTCCTTCAGCTGCTTTTACCTGGAGAATTTCAAACGAGAATTTCTTGAAAAACAGCTCATCGGTTTCTGATTTAAAACTCCGTTTAAGTTATGGTCAAACAGGTAATAAAGATGGTATTGGCTATTACGATTACCTATCTAAATATTATGCCAATAGCAATACCGGCCAATACCAGATCGGTAATACTTTTTATAACTATTATACTCCGGCAGCTTACGATCCTGATCTGAAATGGGAAACTACTACCACCTATAATGCAGGTTTGGATTATGGCTTTATGAAAGGCCGTTTATACGGAAGTATCGATGTGTATTACAAAAAGACTTCTGATCTTTTAAGCAAAATCAATATTCCCGTAGGTACGAACTTTAACAACGAGTTAACAACGAATGTGGGTAATATGGATGTTAAAGGTGTTGAGGGAAGCTTAAACTTCTCGGCAATCAAAACCGAAAATACCAGCTGGGATTTTGGTGTAAACATTGCATACAACAAAAGAAAAGTAACCAATTTAACCTTAAATCCAGATCCTGCTTCGAAAGTTGGTGCAGGCGATATTACAGGTGGTACCGGTGTTACCTTAAAATACAATGCCGTTAACCAAATCCCCGGATCTTTTTTCGTATACAAACAAGTGTATAACACAGATGGAAAACCTTTAGAAGGTGTTTATGAAGATCTAAACAAAGATGGCGTGATCAATACCAGCGATCAGTATTTTTATAAATCACCTGATCCAAATATTACCCTGGGTTTCAATACGTCCTTTTCGTACAAGAAATGGAGTTTTACCACGTCGCTTAGGGCTAACTTTGGTAACTACATATATGATAACGTTTCATCAAACTTTGGTGTCAGAGCGAATATCTTAAGTCCGGCAGGTGTAATCAACAATGCATCAACAGATTTTCTGGCAACCAATTTCCAGAACAACCAGTTCTTAAGTGATTATTATATTAAAAACGCTTCATTCCTGAAAATGGACAATGCAGGTATTTCTTACAACGCCGGCAAGTTATCTAAAACCGGAACAGCATCGTTAAGGATATCCGCAAACTGCCAAAATGTTTTTACCGTAACCAAGTACAATGGTATAGATCCTGAGTTGAGCGGTGGTATTGATTATAACCTATATCCGCGTCCGCGCACGTATACTTTAGGTTTTAATGTTGGTTTTTAATAAGGAGACAAAAAATGAAAAACTCATTTAAAATAATATTGGCATCAGGTGTTTTATTGTTGTCATTAAATTCATGCAAAAAAGGAGATTTAAACGTATTGCCCACCAATGATGTTACTGCGGCAACCGTTTATGC
>NZ_JBFTQI010000911.1:0-2161 GCF_056398925.1 Pedobacter sp. 01T416_2 | reverse complement strand
TTCCTGGAGTGAAAAGTATTGCCTTGAATACCACAAGACCTGAGAAAGTTGCCGCCAATGTTGCCCTTGCCGCAAAAAAGCTGCCCTTAGCCTTTTGGACTGAAATGCAGCACCGTGGGTTAATCGAAACCGAATCATTTAATTACAGTATCTAAGTAATATCTTGGTTTTTACTTGAAAGCAAAAGTGGCTTATCATAAATTGTCATCCTGAGCTTGTCGAAGGACCTTTTTTAATCTCTTAAAAAGCGTTTCGACAGGCTCTCCGTAGGAGTCCTTTGGACAACGTGACAAACTCGAAGTAAATTACAATTTATGATACAGCCTCTTTGTATTTTTTGTTAATCGATGAATTGTATCTGTTGTACCAGGTAGGCCTTCCCAAATTTCTGCGGATCCTGTACCACTGTTGCCTTAATGGCCTTCCATTTTGGCCGTTGTCCTTTTTGCCAGTTTGCACGGATTTCCTGTACATTTAGCCAGATTTCTTCAAGTTCGTTCTGTACGGTACTGTCTTCATAAGTGAGCTGTAACTTATCTGGAACCATATAATAATTATTTCCTGTTTTGCTTAGTCTTATTACTGGTCCGCCAGGTACATATGAGGTAATCAGCTGAACAGGAAATGACTCAGTTCCTTTGTATTGCTCTTTGCTAATTATCTTTTCGAAAATAAAGTAGTATTCAGGTCCGTCTTGAAGTGGCTCTTTATCACGGTTGAATCTGGCTTTAACGCGATAAGAATAACCAGGTTCCCTTTGGTCAAAACCTACAAGAGAGGCGCCTGCATCTACATTGCCTGGTAACTTTAAAAGCACATCATTATCTGCAGCATAACGAGGGCTTACCAGCAGTTCAACTTCCTGTCCGTTTTTTAAGTTCAGCGGACCATATCTTTCCGATTTTTTACATGAAACAAGTGCAAAGGCTACAAAAAGAAAAAGTAGGTTTTTCATAGGTGAGTGGTTTTTAGATTAATGGTTCCTCATAAAACGTAAAAACATCCATAAGCGCTACAACAGATTGATAATCTTTCGGGTTATTGTTAAATATTCAAACTGATAATTTAGCTAAACCTTAAAATGTGCTAATAGTCCCGTGTTTTGTATAAATTGGTCTTACCGCGCTACAATACCTTTGTTATCAATATTTAACAAAGAAAAAAATGTCGAAAATAATTTTAATTACCGGTGCTTCACGTGGCTTTGGTAAAATCTGGGCAAAGGCCCTTTTAGAGCGTGGCGATAAAGTAGCTGCAACCGCAAGAAATACAGCAGATTTAAATGATTTGATAGAAGCTTATGGCGATGCTGTGTTGCCGCTTCAATTGGATGTAAACGATAGAGACGCCTGTTTTGCCGTAGTTGGAAAAGTTAAGCAGCATTTTGGCCGCATTGATGTATTGATCAATAATGCAGGATTTGGTTTGTTTGGTGCCATAGAAGAAACGACTGAACAACAGGCCCGTGCACAAATGGAAACCAATTTTTTTGGTCTGCTGTGGGTAACACAAGCAATTGTTCCGGTAATGCGCGAACAAAAAGCCGGGCACATTATCCAGGTTTCTAGCTTCCTGGGCTTGGTGACTTTGCCTGTGTTGGGTTTATACAATGCCTCGAAATATGCGGTTAACGGCTTAAGTGAAACCTTGGCTACGGAAGTAAAAGGTTTTGGCATTAATGTAAGTTTAATCGAGCCAAATGGTTTTTCTACCGATTGGTCGGGTGCTTCAGCTTTCCAAACAGCGCCGCTAGAAGTATATGCGCCAGTTAAAAAAGCATTTTTTGATGCTTCGACACCCGATAGTTGGGGCAAACCAGAAGCGACAGTACCCGCTGTATTGGCATTGATCGACAGTCCTAAACCTCCTTTACACTTCTTGTTGGGTAAAGTGGCTCTACCAAATGTTAAACAGGTTTATGCAGAACGTTTGGCTGAATTTGATGAATGGGCTGAGGTAGCGGCCGATGCGCACGGTCATTAATAAATCATTTAAAACCTTTAACTACAAGCTGTATGGGGTAATTGTGTAGCTTGTAGTTAATTACTATTCAAAGGGATGAAACACTATAAAAATTTAGCCGAATTACACAGAGAAAACGCATTTCCGCCACCCGAGAACCCATTGTTTAGCATTTACAAATGCGACCATAGGTGTACCA
>NZ_JBFTQI010000910.1:0-2167 GCF_056398925.1 Pedobacter sp. 01T416_2 | reverse complement strand
TCGTACAATGGGGTAAGTTTAAATCCTTTAACCGTTATTTTTTTTGATGCTGTAGAGCCTTTAATGGTGTCAACTTTCATTGAATACATTTTATCTTTCGTTATCGATTTATAACCTGCAATCTGAAAGGATGCATCTTTTGTATAGTAAAATCTTGTTGTATCATTTCCCGAAAGTGAATCCAATAAAAAATCGTTAATGTTAATGTCGAGGTGTTTGATCGAGTTTTTGGTTTTTTTTGCTGCGGTTTTGTTGATGTAATCGAAATCTGCATCTACAATTTTAATGCTTTTAACATGTACCGATTTAAAAGTTTTTGAAATCTGCTCGTAAAGCGATTTTTCATCTTTTATGCTGTCGGGTTTCTTGGTTACTTTGTTAAAAATCATATTGATAGATGGCTTTTGTAAAAGGATTTCATTTACAGCTATCCGATTTTTAAAGTAGGCCGTTAATATTCCAACACGGCTAATCTGTAGTTTCTTCAATTTAAGCTCGAAAGTATGTGCAGGTGCCAGTTGTTTTTTTCTTAAGCTATCGAAAACGGCCGTATCGGGCATTAGTGTAACATCGCGCAGCGCCAGGCTACCTGTAATTACGTTTAAGTTAATGCTTTTAAAATCTATCCGGTAGAGGTGGTGGGAGCCATTATAAACCCCGGCCTTAATTTTTTCGATCAATATGGGTTTCCATCGGGCACTTAAAAACATGGCGCCAAATGCTACAATTAGTACCAGTATGCCGAATATGCTTCCTATCCAGGTCCAAACTTTATTTCTATGCTGAGCTGTCATTTATTATGGTTTATCGATAGGTAACAGATAGAAGTGTGAAAGGTTTTTTTAGGGGCAAGGCAAAAGACTAAAGCAGAAAGACCAAAGAGGAGCTGTTGGATGCTTTATTGTTAAAATGATTTTTTTGGAGCGCAAGGKCAGTATAAGAAACACCGTTTGTTCCTTTGCTGCGCTTRTACGCTTTCCCGAAAAATCGGGATACCTCCGGGCCTGYAGGGTACCGCTYCGCCAAGGGCTAGRTKGGTTAGGACRGTGGYATGGAAACCACTCATAGTAGCAAGAACAGCTGTAATCTAAACCCGATAGTACGAATGCCGATTTTTTCTRTCGGCAGTAGGGATAGCGGGGCTGYAGCYCWCCATTGGCACCGAAGCMTACATTTYCAAAAAAATCTTTCTTAACAAGTATGAAGTCGTTTGGTGCCAATCTTATTGCAGTTTCGATATCCCACAGTAGTAAGATTGCTTCGTCGTTCCTTCTCGCAATGACGCGAAGATCATAATCGTACTGTAAACATTTAAACAAAATATGTCAATTTGTCACTTTTAATTTTATTTATGTATTTTTGCAATCCCCAAAATGTTTTTAAATAATGATTGATTTACAAGTACAGGATAAGACGCACGATGAAGCCAGGCAAGGTGAAGCTTTAATTTTAGATACACCAATTAAAGCCGATGCCCGTAAATTATACATCGAAAGTTATGGTTGTGCAATGAATTTTGCTGATAGTGAAATTGTTGCCTCTATTCTTTCTGAAACAGGATTTGAAACCACAGGGGATTATCACCAGGCCGATGTAATCTTCATCAATACCTGTTCTATCCGTGAAAATGCTGAAACCAGAGTTAGGAACCGCTTATCGCAGTTCGGTGTCGAGAAACGCCGTAACCCGAAATTAATTGTTGGGGTTTTGGGCTGCATGGCAGAACGTTTAAAATCTAAATTTTTAGAAGAAGAACGTTTGGTTGATGTAGTGGTAGGACCCGATGCTTACCGCGATCTGCCTAACTTAATTGAACAGGTAGAAAGTGGACATAAAGCGGTTAACGTACTTTTATCCCGCGAAGAAACCTATGCGGATATTAGTCCGGTTCGTTTAAACAGCAACGGAATTACCGCTTTTATTTCCATTACCCGCGGCTGTAATAACATGTGTTCTTTCTGTGTGGTTCCTTTTACCCGTGGCCGCGAACGTAGCCGCGATGCCCATTCCATTATACAAGAAGCAAAAGGTTTATTTGAAGCTGGTTACCGTGAGGTTACGCTTTTAGGCCAAAACGTAGATTCATATACCTGGACATCGGAAGATGGAACTGAAACCGTAAACTTTGCGCAACTTTTAGCGCAAACAGCTTTGGTTAGTCCTGATT
>NZ_JBFTQI010000909.1:0-2184 GCF_056398925.1 Pedobacter sp. 01T416_2 | reverse complement strand
CAGTAATGTAAACCGGTATCGGGTAACCAAATATGTAGCCTATGGCTTATTAACCAGGATTTATTTGTATATGGCAGATTTTGCCAATGCTAAAAAGTATAACGATTTAGCCTTAACTGCGCCACACACCTTGTTAAATTATAATTCTTACCCCCCCATACCTACTGCTCTTCCCATTTCCGAATTAAGTTCTGAAGTACTTTGGCAACGCGCATCAGTTAGCGGCTCTCCTAGTTTTATGCTCTACTCTACCGACTTAAAAAATTATTTTGACAACAACGATCTTCGTTACCAGTTCTTAACCATAATAAACAATGATGGTTTGGTACGGGCACCGCTACCAGGAGAATATAATTTCGGTATAACCTTCCCAGAAATGTACTTAACTAAAGCTGAATTGTTGGCAAGGCAAGGCCAATTTAATGAAGCCATGGCCATTGTGAACTTGTTACGTAAAAATAGGGTTAAAACTGCGGCTTATGTTGATCAAAGTGCGGCCACAGGCGAAGAAGCTTTAGTTAAAGTACTGGCAGAACGAAGAAGAGAAGGAGCTTATAGTGGTCTTCGCTGGTTTGATATGAAGCGTTTGGATCAGGAAGGCAGAATGCCAGAGGTGAAAAGGATTAATACAAAGACATTAGCAGTAGAAGGAACATTAGCACCGAAAAGCCCTAATTATACTTTTGAAATCCCTACTCGTGTCAAATTATTTAATCCTAACATGCAATTAAACCATTAATGTAAACTTTACCATCGATCCAGAACGAAATTTACTTCGAAAAGCTAAATTCTCCACTACTGGGCTATTAACCACTTATAACATTATTTTAATCGATAATTAACTTAATAACCTGAACTCGATTAATAACATGTCTTTAAAGATCTTCTGTAGATATTTTCGACTCACCGTCGTCACCCTGAATTTATTTCAGGGTCTATCTAGCAGGAAAGATGCTGAAACAAGTTCAGCATGACGATCGCGTTAGGAAAAAGAGACTAAAAATTGATCACAACGGGTAAAAATTAATCGAACTAAGGTTAATAATAAAACGGCATTAAAGCCATTCTTTGAAACTAGTCAATAATAATTTATTAAAAACTGTATGAATAATAACCATTCTTTAAAAAAAATAATCGCATTATCATGTTTTAGTGTGCTTCCTTTACTTTCACTTGCTCAAAAGGCGAATTGGCAAAATTTGGATCTTAAAACTGACTCCGTTTTTGGTATCAGTACAGAAAAAGCTTATAAAGAGCTGCTAAAAGGTAAAAAATCGAAGCCAGTAGTGGTTGCAGTACTAGATGGTGGGGTTGATTTAAATCATGAAGACCTTAAAAGAGTAATTTGGACCAATAAAAAGGAAATCGAAGGCAATGGAGTAGACGATGATAAGAATGGGTACAAGGACGATATTCATGGTTGGAATTTTTTAGGCGGAGCAACGGGTTCAATTGACCATGAAAACTTAGAGCTAACTCGTTTGGTTCGTCGTGATAAAGCTCGTTTTGCTAACCTTACAGCCGAAACAGTAGCCGAAAAGGATAAAGCAAGTTACGAAGATTTTATGAAGAATCGATCACTGCTTGATCAAGAGTTAACTACAGCAAAAAGTAATTTTGCTGGGATTTCTGGATTTAAAAGCGCATTAGATCTTTTAATTAAGAAAATTGGGAAGGAAAATCCAACGCCTAATGATATTGAAGCTTTTCAACCAGAGAGTGAGAGAGAAAGTAGAATAAAAGCAACTCTATTAAATGTTTTAAAAGATACGGACTTCAAGACTTTTTATAATGACCGACTAGCTAAAGACATGAAGCATCTTGATGATCAAATTAATTATGACTACAATGTTGATTATAACCCTCGTAGTATTGTAGGTGATGATCCTAATAACAGCAAGGAAAGATTTTATGGTAATAATGATGTAAAAGGTCCTGATGCTTCGCATGGATCCCATGTTTCGGGTATAATTGGTGCAGATCGTAGCAATAATTTAGGCATTATGGGGGTGGCGAATAATGTGTTAATTATGGGAGTTCGTACTACACCAAATGGCGATGAACGCGATAAAGATGTTGCAAACGCTATTAGGTACGCAGCAGATAATGGGGCTAAAGTAATTAACATGAGTTTTGGTAAAGCATATTCATCGGATAAAGAAGCAGTAGATGAAGCAATTAAAT
>NZ_JBFTQI010000908.1:0-2192 GCF_056398925.1 Pedobacter sp. 01T416_2 | reverse complement strand
ATGATGACCTAAAATCGGTTGAATATTTTGGCGAAAAGCTACAGCCGGTTTGGCGACAGACTGGTTCACAGCAATTCGAAGATCAGCTGGCCGAGGCGAATACCCAATACCCTTCATTAAAAACCAAGTGTGCCATTTTTGATGCCAAACTATACGCCGATGCTGAAAAAGCAGGTGGCAAAGAATATGCAGATCTATGTAAACTGGCTTATAGGCAGGCTATTGCGGCGCACAAAATTGTATATGCACCAAATGGTGATATCCTGTTCCTATCGAAAGAAAATTTTAGTAATGGATCAATCAATACAGTGGATGTAACTTATCCATCAGCACCACAATTTTTAGTGTACAATCCCGAATTGCTAAAAGGAATGTTGAATGGCATTTTCTATTACTCAGAAAGCGGAAAATGGAAGAAACCATTTGCGGCACACGATTTAGGTACTTATCCTTTAGCCAACGGCCAAACCTATGGTGAAGATATGCCTGTAGAAGAAGCCGGTAATATGATCATCTTAACAGCTGCCATAACCAAAGCAGAGGGAAATGCAAAGTATGCCGAGAAACATTGGGAGGTAATGTCTGTATGGGCAAACTATCTGCTAAGAGAAGGTTTCGATCCGGCCAATCAATTATGTACGGACGATTTTGCTGGCCATTTGGCCCGGAATTCGAATTTATCGGTAAAAGCCATTGTAGCTTTAGGCGCTTATGCACAAATGGCGCAATTATTAGGCAAGGCCGATGTAGCTACAAAATATAGAACAGCTGCCTTACAGATGGCCCAGAACTGGATGAAACTTGCCGATGATGGCGATCATTACGCTTTAACTTTTAATGATAAAAATACCTGGAGCCAGAAGTACAACCTCGTTTGGGACAAACTTTTAAAACTTGATCTTTTTCCTAAAGAAGTATACAAAAAGGAAATCAACTTTTATTTAACCAAACAAAAAGATTTCGGATTACCGTTGGACAGCCGTAGAACTTACACCAAATCTGACTGGATTATGTGGACAGCTACCTTGGCTGATAACCAAGCCGATTTTCAAAAATTTGTAAGTCCGATATATCGTTTTGCAACCGAAACGGAGAGTAAGGTGCCATTGAGCGACTGGCATGAAACTACCAATGGGAAAATGACAGGCTTTCAGGCAAGAAGTGTTGTTGGCGGTTATTTCATCAAGATGTTAGCCGATAAATGGAATATTAAATAATCATATAATCAACGTTTGTAAGCTCATAACTGCGCTCACAAATGCAAATACACAGCCTGGTTTTGGTTATATCAGCTGGAAAGAATAAACACACAAACAAATGAAATTTAAATTAATCGCATCCATTTTATGCTGCCTTGCTGCCAAAGGTTTACTGGCGCAGCAGAAAGATTGGGTGCACTACGTTAACACACTTCAGGGCACAAATTCTAAGCACGAACTCACCAGGGGCAATACCTACCCAACAACGGCACTGCCATTTGGCATGCACACCTGGACACCCCAAACCGGTAGAAATGGCGATGGTTGGAAATATCAGTATTTTAAAGATAAAATCAGAGGTTTTCAGCAAGCGCATCAATGCAGTTCGTGGACGAGAGACTATGCGGTATTTTCTTTAATGCCAATGGTTGATGACCTGATAGTAAATGAAGATAAACGCGAAACTAAATTTAGTCATCAGGATGAGATTGCTAAACCAAACTATTATAAGGTAACATTCGAAAATGATATTACCACCGAAATTTCACCTTCAGAGCGTGGCGCACACCTCAGGTTCAGCTATCCAAAAGGCAAAAGAAGCTTTTTAATTTTAGACGGGTACAACAGATTAAGTGGTGTTCAGATCTATCCTAAAGAAAATAAAATAACGGGCTGGGTAAACAATGGCGAAGGTTTTAAAAGAGGTTGGAAAAGTTATTTCGTAATCCAGTTCGATCAACCGATTAAGTCTTACGGTACTTGGGAGAATAAACGTAATACCATTGCAAAAGATTCTATTTCAGCTGAAGGATTGGGAAAAGGTGCATTTGTACAGTTCGAATCTGGTACAAAGGTGCAGGTGAAAACTGCTTCATCTTATATCAGTTTACAACAAGCCGAACTCAATTTAAAAAGAGAACTGGGCAATGATAAGACCTTAGAAGATACCAAAGCCCATGCTGCTGCGGTGTGGAATAAATCGCTCGGTAAGAT
>NZ_JBFTQI010000907.1:0-2197 GCF_056398925.1 Pedobacter sp. 01T416_2 | reverse complement strand
GAATCCATTAGAACACTTACAGGAAAGCTCCCGGCTTCCTACACCCATTAGGCAAATAAATCAGCAATGAATTTATAAACATCCATAAACCGGCATAAAACCCGTTGTTCACCACAGATTCAGGTAGTTCGCCACATAAATTAAGCAATATCTATCAGTTGGATTACTTTTATGCAAAAGAACAATTATGAAAAAGCGTATCAGCTCAATTTTATTATATTGGACAGCCCACTCTACCGTGGTATGGGTGATGATCAATCTATTTACCGTACTACCCTATATCCTTTATGTAAAAACTAATGGAAACTATCTTTTTCATGAAGACAAAAGTCCGGTAAGTGTATGGGAATATTTTAGCCATCGCAATTTTAGCTATGATATACTCATTGCGCTACTATTCCTTTTCTTGGTAGAAGTCAATTACACCTATCTTTTTACGAAAGTACGATGGCACCTATTTTTAGGTAGTTGTCTGTTGATTAGTATAATCCCGTTTACACTGCTCTTGCTCCACAACCAGAACACGCCGAGGATGTCAGGCAGCCTATCAGTTGTAAAGCCTACACTTTTGATGGCTGCCTATGCATTTGTATATGCATTAATCCGCGATTACCTCTATCAGTTAAAACATAAAAAAGAACTTCAGCTGCAACAAACGCAAAATGAGCTGAACATGTTAAAATCACAGTTAAATCCACACTTTTTATTTAATAGCCTTAACTATCTGTATGGTACTGCCTTAAAAGAAGGAGCTTCCGTAACTGCTGATGGCATAGACCAGATATCGGATCTTTTAAGGTATACTATAGCCGGGATGCATACAGATTTTGTTCCGCTCGAAGAAGAAATACAGTTTATAAACAATTATCTGGCCCTGCAAAAAGTACGGCTGCCCGAAAAAGAGAATATTGTAATCGACCTGCAGATCAGTGTAACAGAAAAGGATTGGAAAATCGCCCCCCTACTGTTACTCACCTTTATTGAAAATGCGTTTAAATACGGCATCAGCATGAACGAACCCAGTGCCGTGAATATCAGCTTAAATGTTAACAATGGATTGTTAAGCCTAAAGGCCGACAATAAAATAATCAAGGACCATCATGAAATAAAGGGGAACAATACAGGAATTAAAAGCACCCTTAAGCGCCTTAACCTCCTTTATCCCGAAAGATATAAATTCGAAAATTCAACTGACGGGGCGATTTACAGAATTTCTCTCGAGCTCCTACTCAATAAATAGTATAGAAAATCAATGAAAAAGCACATATTTTTTTTTGCGGCAATGTTGTCATTCTTTGCAGCCAATGCCCAAAACCTGTCGGATAACACCTTCAGTCTGATCGTGAAAACAACGGCTACCGACAAATCCCCAAGAATATTTTTAGCCTATCAAGTAGATGGACGAAAAATAATTGATTCAGCCGATTACCAAAAGGACAAACATGGCTATATCTTTATTGGGCGTGCGGATAGGCCATTGTCGGCAACACTGGTTAGCGACCCTGGCGGAATAGGTCTGTCTGCCCTGGTTCAGAAAACAAAGACATCAGCTAAGGTTGATCTGATAAGGCTTTACCTTCATCCCGGAGCAATTGAACTGAATACCCCAGATCGATTGGAAAATGGAAAATTTAGCGGGTCAAAGATCAATGCAGACAATCAAAAACTCCAGCGGTTATTAAAACCGATATTGGATCAGCAGATTGAAACCAGCATTAAATTAAGAACCACCCGTGATACCCTTATCTCCCATCGTTTGGGTATGCGGTTGGATAGTTTGAAAGAGATCAGAAAACCTATCCTAAAAAAATTCATCCTGAATAATCCAAACAGTTATATCGCACTGGTAAGTTTATCGGATTATGCGGGTGCTTTTCCCGATGTTGATGTCATCTATCCGATGTTCAACAAACTCTGTCCCGCGGTCAGAAATACATTGCTGGGTGATGAGTACGGTAAATTATTAAGGAACCGTAAAGATCTCATAAATGGAACGACAGCGCCGGAATTTATCCAAAACGATACCGCTGGAAATCCGATCAGCTTGTCATCTTTCAGAGGCAAG
Source organism: Pedobacter sp. 01T416_2 (assembly GCF_056398925.1). Lineage (NCBI taxonomy): Bacteria > Pseudomonadati > Bacteroidota > Sphingobacteriia > Sphingobacteriales > Sphingobacteriaceae > Pedobacter > Pedobacter sp. 01T416_2. Next base: position 132 of record NZ_JBFTQI010000907.1, on the reverse strand, counting down.
TATGTACTACTGGATTTTTGGGCTTCATGGTGCGGTCCCTGCCGTCAGCAGAATCCACATCTTCGGCAGCTATATCAGGATTTTAAAAGCAGGAATTTTACTATCTTAGGTATATCTTTGGATGCTGCAGAT
>NZ_JBFTQI010000906.1:0-2198 GCF_056398925.1 Pedobacter sp. 01T416_2 | reverse complement strand
GCTAAATACTTAGCACGCATGGCTAAAATGAACATGACTATCGAAATCGAACTTGGTGTTACAGGTGGTGAAGAAGATGGTGTTGACAATAGCGATGTAGATAGCTCTAAATTATATACTCAACCTAGTGAAGTAGCTTATGCTTACGAAGAATTAAGTAAAGTTTCTCCTCGTTTTACAGTTGCTGCTGCTTTTGGTAACGTACACGGTGTTTATAAACCAGGTAACGTAAAATTGCAACCGGTAATTTTGAAAAATTCTCAGGATTTTATCAAAGAAAAATTCAGCTTAACAGCAGAGAAACCAATCAACTTCGTATTCCACGGTGGTTCTGGTTCTACTCAGGAAGAAATCAGAGAAGCAATTTCTTATGGTGCAATTAAAATGAATATCGATACTGATATGCAATGGGCATTTTGGGAAGGTATTTTAGAATATTACAAAAAGAATGAAGCTTATCTTCAAGGTCAGATTGGTAATCCTGATGGCGATGATAAACCAAATAAAAAATATTACGATCCACGCGTTTGGTTACGTAAAGGTGAAGAAACTTTTGTGAAACGTTTAACTACTGCTTTCGAAGATCTAAACTGTATCAACGTTAACGATAAATTATAAGTTTTGATTGGTTTGGAAGATTGAATTTACAATCAATCATTCAAAAAAGCAATCATTCAATAATTAAACAAAAGCGCCATGGGTTTAAAAACTTATGGCGCTTTTGTTTGTTTTATGGTTATATTTAAGCAAACAAATTGTAATGGCAAAATCTAAAAACGATACCAAAAGAAATAATTTTTTCGAAAAATTTGCCAATGCGGCAACCAAATTTACAGGTAGCTCTGCTGCATTTATAACTGCAACCTCGATTGTGATTATTTGGGCGGTAACAGGACCACTTTTTGATTATTCTGAAACCTGGCAATTGGTAATTAATACAGGCACTACGATTATCACCTTTTTGATGGTTTTTTTGATACAGAAAGCACAGAATAAAGATGGCAAGGCCATTCAGTTAAAATTAAATGAATTGATTGCTGCGCAGCAGGGTGCAAGTAACCGAATGGTTGATATAGAAGATTTGAGTGAAAAAGAACTGGATCAGTTGCATAAATTTTACGTTACGATTGCTGCACTTGCCAAAAAAGAGGCCGATATTCATTGTTCGCATTCAATTGATGTTGCTGAGGCATTAAATGAATCGAAGTTAAAATCGAATAAACACTTTAAACACCACGATAATGAGTCTGCACGTTCAAAAAGTTAATCATCCCGAAGATTTAGATAAAGTATTTGCGATCCGTAAGATTGTATTTGTAGACGAACAGAATTGCCCGCCAGAATTGGAGTGGGAGTATGAAGATGAATCTGTACATTTTCTGGCAACAAATAATGGCCAGCCCTGCGGTGCCTGTAGGTGGCGTAAAACGGATAATGGTTATAAGCTGGAACGTTTCGCAGTTTTAAAAGATTTTAGAGGGCAGGGGGTAGGTCGTGCGCTAATTGCCGAGGCTTTATCTGATCTGCCAGAAGATGCGCATTATATTTATCTGAACTCGCAGTTAGATGCCATGAGTTTGTATGCTAAATTTGGTTTTGTAGCAGAGGGAGAGCAATTTGAGGAGGCTGGGATACAGCACTTTAAAATGGTGAAGAAAGTTTAGGGATAGTTAGCCAGGAGGCACAGAAAACACAGCGCATTCAACGAAAAATCGTCATTGCGAGGTACGAAGCAATCTTAAAGCGATCGCTGGATTGATTATTTACCCACCCATAGTAGTAGGATTGCTTCGTACCTCGCAATGACGACCTAACAATTACCAATACCAACTAAAATATAATGGAAAGAGGAGGATGCGTTTATATCATGGCAAATTCTTTTAATACTGTTTTTTATACTGGAGTAACTTCAGACTTACAGGATAGGGTTTGGCAACATAAAAACAACGAATTTTCAAAAAGCTTTACTTCAAGATATAAATGCTATAAACTGGTTTATTACTCAYTCTTTTCTGGGATTGAAGAAGCGATTGATGAAGAAAAAAGAATTAAAGGTGGAAGTCGTCAACAGAAAATAGATTTGATTGAATCTATAAACCCAAATTGGAAAGACCTATGACGAGTTGGATTAATCAATACTTTGCGTCGAAGTACTGGGCAGTAGATTGGTCATTGTGAGGCACGAAGCAATCTTAAAG
>NZ_JBFTQI010000905.1:0-2203 GCF_056398925.1 Pedobacter sp. 01T416_2 | reverse complement strand
ACCCTGGACAGAAGGAAATGGTGTAAAATTAATGGATAACGTAATTACGCGCGGATGGGCCGATCCTCAAAACAATAAATCGTTAACTGAAAGTGCGCCTTTAACACCCGGTAAATTTTACGAGCTCAAATTTAATCTTCAGCCGGATGATCAAATTATACCCGCAGGTAAGAAAATTGCCTTAATGATTTTTTCGAGTGATAAAGAATTTACGCTTTGGCCAAAAGCCGGAACTCATCTAACCATTGATTTAAATGGAACCACACTTACATTACCCGTAGTTGGTGGGATTAGTGCATTTGAAAAAGCGACAAAATAGTGCCGCTTCATTAAAATAAATTTTAGCCAATATAGCACCATAAATCACACGATTTCTGATGCTATATTGTTTTTACTATCCCTAACAGTTATTGAACTACGCGCGCTTAAAGAGCTCTCCTCCAAAGGAGTTCCTTCGGAACACTATGGTAGGGATAACGATCTTAGTAATATTTAAAATAATCCCAGCTGCCCTTTGTCATCAATATCGATATCGTCAGGATTGGTGATCTCGAAATCTATCTTTTTGGCAGGTTTTTCTTCTGCTTCGGGTTTATCGTCGGTTTTAACTTCTTTTTTAACAGGTTCGGCTTCTGGCTTAGACTTTTCTACTAATGGCTTTTCTACAGTAACAGGTTTTTCTGGCTTAACCACAGGCACTTCTTTAGGTTCTTCTTTGCGTTCGAACTTTGGTTTTGGCTGCGCTACAACAGGTTTGTCTATTACCTCTTCCGGCACTTCTGGTTCTGTTACGGTTTCCTCGTTCGCAATCGCCTCTTCGCTTGTAACCACCTCATCTAGTGTTTCTTCAGCATCCTCTTCCTCGTCAATTGTTGCTTCCTCAACCGCCTCAATTTCTATCTCAGGCTCTTCTAACACTACTTTTTGAACGTCGTGCGGCGACAGTCTATTGCCATTTGCTTTTAGTCCTTTAACATCAATCAGTTCTGCTAAGGTTAAATCCAATGTTTCTGGGATTTGGGTTTTACCTTTTAAAACATCAACAATAATTTTTGCTGCCGAATTTGAAGTAAGGAACAACAACCTCGATTTCTGCTCCTCACTAATGAAAATGGTTTTCCTACCATTAGCTTGCAGTTCGAATGCAAAACGTTTAATAAAATAATTTTGTGCTTTGCCTTCAAAATGGACTGCGGCAAAAATCTTCTCCGGATCAAACTTCTGGATCAAGATCAGGCCGTCATCAAAGTGGTTACTCAATTCGAAAGAACTTAACTCATAGAAGCCATCTTTATGTACTTGTAAAATACGATCGTCGCCATCAAATTCACCCAGGTATTTCCCACGGCCATCAACATTTAAGCGTTTTAATAAATCATCATACCAGATTTTCAGTCCAGATAAAGTAGAAACTCCTTTGCTCTTCAGAATGATTTTTTTGACCGGATATTTCGAAATGATATTCCCCTGCGAGCCACGTCCTTTAATGGCCACTTCTGCAAAATCCTGATCGAACTGAAGCTTGCGCAATTTAGAGTGCGGTTTTAATGCAACATTTACTATCTCAGCTTCTCCGTTCGGATTGGCTGTAAAATATAAAACCTTCGAACCTTTCGATCCCTTGGTTAAATCGTATTCTTTATCGCGTGTTACCCCAACTACAGCAAACCTTTTAATATACGAAGTACCACTTGCACCATCTTTATAAACCATGTTGTAAATGGTACGCTCATCGTTTTTCTTAAATACCTGGGCGTGTATAATGCCTTTACCTACAAAGGTTTTATCGGCTACCTTGGTGATAATGCATTTACCATCCTCACGGAAAACAATTACTTCGTCTATATCCGAACAATCGGCCACAAATTCATCTTTACGTAAACCCGATCCGATAAATCCGTCCTCACGGTTCATGTACAGTTTTACATTCGCCAATGCAACTTTCGATGCTTCTACGCGATCGAACAAACGGATTTCAGTTTTACGTTCTCTTCCTTTTCCGTATTTATCTTTCAGTTTCTGGTACCAGGCAACAGCGTAATCGGTAAGGTGTTTTAAGTGGTTTTTAACTACTTTAATTTCATCTTCCAGGTTTTTCATCTGCTCATCGGCCTTTTTCACATCAAAACGGGTGATGCTACTCATTGGCTTATCAATCAGCTTCTTAAAATCCTCAGGTAAAATTTCGCGGTAAAGCGATGGC
>NZ_JBFTQI010000904.1:0-2214 GCF_056398925.1 Pedobacter sp. 01T416_2 | reverse complement strand
AGATATCACTATGTAAAACCATCCATAAATCATTAAAACAAAGAGGTGGTTATTGGATCACTGCTGATGTATATATTAAACGACCAGCACCTAAAAATGAAACCAATGATTATTTTTCTCAGTTTCTGGAAACACATCATGTAGAAGATAATAAGTTTGATAGCTTTGAACAGGCTGAACACTTCTTTCTTGAACAAGGTTTCAAATTGACAACTAAAGCAACTTCAGTTTGGCATCAACTTTCCTCGCTAAAATATATTGATATTGAATTATTAAAAAAAATGAAGGAGCAGGCGAATAAAATTGGCAGAATCCGAGAAACCTGGGTGTTAAAAGCTATTTAATTAACTAAAACCGGGCTGCAGATCCACGTTTTCTAATTCTGAAACACTTTTTTCTTGTAGCGCTATGCCTGTGCAAAACATTAAGTTTCTTCCCGTTTTACGCTTATACGCTTCGCTACCTCGTACCTCGTTGCTGCAGGGTATCGCTCCAACCTGGGCTAAATGGCCAGAAAAGTATTTTATTTTTGAGGTTGCAGGGGCCGCTAACTTTTGTTCATAAACCTGACAGCAGCGGCAGCTCCCGACTTTTCGTCGGGACTACAGCGAATGGCAGGACTGAAGCACCCATGAAATGCTGACATTCGTTTCCTAACCCTAAAAATCCTGCTATTTATCATATTACATTAGTCTTCGACTACGCTCAGACTCGCAAGCAACTAATTACCCCAGCTCAAAACTAACGAAGTTCCCGAACTGCTCTTAGCCTTTCAAACTTCGTGAGTTCCCACTACCTAAACAAATGCAGAGAAACCCGTTATGGCTCTACCTACAATCAGCGTATTAATTTCTTTTGTGCCTTCGTAAGAATAAATTGCTTCAGCATCGGCCACAAAACGCGCTACATTATATTCCAATAAAATGCCGTTTCCACCCATTACCTCACGGGCCTTGCTCACCACATCACGTGTACGTAACGAACAGAATACCTTGGCTAACGAAGCATGCTCATCTTTCAACAAGCCCTGATCCTGCAATTGTGACAACCTAAAACATAATGTTTGCATTGCTGTTAAATTCGACAACATCTCAACTAAATGGTTTTGAATCAATTGAAAAGATGCAATGGGTTTACCAAACTGTTTTCGGGTACGGGTATAATCCAGTGCATTTTCGTAAGCACCACGGGCACAGCCAACAGCCTGCCAGGCCACTCCTGCTCTTGTCATTTGCAATACCTTTGCTGTATCTTTAAATGAGTTTGCATTTTGCAGGCGGTCCGTTTCTTCTACCTCACAATTGTTTAAAGTGATAATTCCATTCTGCACAATCCTGAGGGCCATTTTATCCTGCATTTTTTCTACAGCAAAACCAGGATTATCTTTTTTTACAATAAAACCCTTAACCTCACCACTTTCTTCATCTCGTGCCCAAATAATTAAGATATCGGCGAAAGTGGCATTACCGATCCATTTTTTCTGACCATTTAATATCCATTTGCCATCTATTTTTTTGCAGGTTGTAGTGAGTCCTCCAGCAGCAGCAGAGCCCACTTCGGGTTCGGTTAGCCCAAATGCACCGATAATTTTAAATTGCTGCATCAGTGGCAACCACTGTTGTTTTTGTTCTTCCGATCCACATAAATAGATCGATCCCATCGCTAAACCACTCTGTACACCAAAAAAAGTAGAAATCGAGGTATCTATCCGAGCCATTTCCATCGCTAAAATCCCTTCCATCAAATTCGATTTTCCCGGACAGCCATAACCTTTATAGGTTAAACCACAGATATTAAGTTCAGCAAGTTTTGGGATAATTTCGAAAGGAAATTCGGCTTTGTTCCAGTAATGGTTTACAATGGGCTTTACTTCTTTTTCTAAAAAAGCACGCACTTTTAACTGGAGTTCGCGATCCTCATCGTTGAGTGCTTCGTCGCCCAAATGGTAAAAATCACCTTCAATTGGTGGTAATTCTCGCTTTTTACCCGATCCACCCATCATTTTCATCATCCCCTGAATCTGTTTATCATCCAGATTGGATATGGTTTCGACTATTTTGGGTAAATCGACTTTTTTCGATAAAGCTTCTAACTTATCGAAATCTACATGTTTAAAAAGATTGTACGCATTTTTGAGAGAAGAGAATATATTCGCCATTATTATTCGTTTTGAGAATAACAAACGAAGGGCGGTTTTGTTGGACTGTCAAAATA
>NZ_JBFTQI010000903.1:0-2214 GCF_056398925.1 Pedobacter sp. 01T416_2 | reverse complement strand
TTAACAAGGTTGACGTTCGTATGGTAATCGCCACTATTATGGGCACCATAACCAACATTGTTATCTCTCCCCATAAGGTGATATCGTGCTCCAACTTCGACTTGAACAATCCGAAAGATAAAAAAATGATTAAAGAGCGGACAGTCGCTCACTTACAAAATCTAACAACAGTTTATTTAACAACAAAAAAATGATACCCAGATCAATAAGATTAATGCTTGCGGCGTCATTAATTCCGGCAGCTTTATTTGCACAGAGCTCAAAAGAATTAAACATTAACCAGGCAATAGAACTTGGCATAGCCAACAGTAAAAACTTAAAGCTTTCTCAAAACAAGATCGATCAGGCTGTTGCACAGCTGGAGGTTGTAAAAGACAATGTTTTGCCTACGGCAAACGCAAGTTTTATGTACAATCACGCTGAAATACCAACTACTACCTTTACATTACCCGGTAGCGAATCGTCTTTCCACTTGCCTAAAAGAGCCGATGCTTTTGTGGGAACAGCAGCAGTACAAGAATTGGTATATGGTGGTGGTAAATTAAGGTACGCTAAAGAATCGACCAAATTACTGGCCGATGTTGCACGTTTAGATGCTGATAAAAGCAAAGAAGAAATTACGTATGCTGTTATTAATACCTATTACGCTTTGTACAAAGTATTGCAAAGCAGAAAAGTGGTTGATCAGAATTTAGAATCAATTGCCGCACAGATTAAACAGGCACAGCGTTTCTTCGAGCAAGGTATTGTAACTAAAAACGATGTGTTGCGTTTCCAATTGCAACAGGCAAATGTTACGCTAACTCAAATGGATATTGAGAGCAACCGTAAAGTGATCAATTATAACCTGGATATCTTATTAGGTTTACCAGAAGATACCGAGGTGAAAATTATTGATCCTACTTTAGGTTTAAGAGGAGCGGGTTCTTTAAACGAATATATTGGTTTAGCAATGGCTAACCGCCAGGAGTTAAAACAACTTGATGTGCAGAACCAAGTTGCCGATTTTAACATTAAAACCATTAAGGCAAATACATTGCCTACCGTTGGTGTTGGTGCAAATTTATATTACATTAATCCAAGTGGTAATTTTATCCCGCCAACCAACCAATATTTAATGCCCATTACATTAGGCGCAACGGTTTCCTGGAATTTCGGCAACCTTTGGACAAACAAGAACAAGGTAAGCGAAGCGAAAATTCAACAAAGTGCGATTACCATTCAGAAAGACATTTTGTCTGACCAGGTAAAAACAGATATCAACAAAAACTTTCAAGGTTACCAGGTGGCGATGAACAAAATCCAGGTATTGGAAACTTCAATTGCACAAGCAACAGAAAACGATAAGTTATTGGCATCTAAATATAAAAACAATGTGGCTTCGGTTACCGATCGTATCGATGCTGAAACCTTATTGTACCAGGCAAAAATAAACTTAGAGATAGCTAAGGCAGACGCAGGTTTGGCTTACTATACCCTATTAAAATCAACAGGAAAAATAACGCAATAAATACAGCAATGACAACTGAAAAGAAAAAAAAGAACATAGTAGTACCCATCATTTTAGGTGTTTTACTAGTAATAGGCGTAATCTTCGGGATTACGGAATGGAATTATTATAGCAAACATGTAGATACGGATGATGCTCAGATTGATGGCGATATCAGTCCTGTTGTTGCCCGTGTTGGCGGTTATGTTGCAGCGATTAATTTTGAAGAAAATACACATGTAACCGAAGGACAGGTTTTGGTGAAGCTCGATGATAAAGACTATAAAGTTAAATTAGAGCAGGCAGAATCTGGTCAGAAAGGTGCAAGTGCAGGAGTTGGTGTTGCCGAATCGCAAATTGTAGCTACCCAGGCAAATACTGGTACTGCAAAAGCAAACGTTGATGCTGCAAAATCAAATGTTGAGGCTGCAAATGTTAAATTAAATTTAGCGCAGAAAGATTACAATCGTTACGAAAACCTGGTGAAAGATGGTTCAATCACACAACAAGCTTTCGATCAGGCTAAGGCGAGTAAGGAATCTGCAGAAGCGGCCAGACAATCTGCTCTGGCAGCATATCGTGCAGCGCAAGATCAATATAATGCTGCGGTTAAACAAGTTGGTACTACACAATCACAGTTGGCAGTGAGTAGCAATGTAATTAGCCAGCGTCAAAGTGATATCGATTTTGCAAAGCTTCAATTATCTTATACAGATATTAAAGCC
>NZ_JBFTQI010000902.1:0-2214 GCF_056398925.1 Pedobacter sp. 01T416_2 | reverse complement strand
GCTTTTAAAGCATTTAAAAAAGCTGGCGAAAACCTAGAAAAGGGGRTGAGCCTGATTATTTTTCCGGAAGGTAAAATAGACGACCATTACCCACCAAAGTTGGGTGAGTTTAAAAATGGTCCGTTCCGCCTGGCTATCGATAAAAATATACCGCTCGTACCTGTGAGTATTACCAATGTTTGGAAAATTAATTGGGATGATGGAGCAAAGTATGGAAGTAAGCCAGGAATTTGCGATATTTACGTCCACAAACCCATAAATACATCAACTTTGGCAGATGTTGATTCTGATGTACTGAAAGAAAAGGTTTACAGATTGATTGATAGCAAGTTAGTATAAATATGAACTTAGACGCAAAAACCATCCATAAAATAGCCGATCTGGCCAGAATTCATATTGATGAAAAACAGGTCGATACACTGATCCCTGAAATGAACAAAATTTTGTCATTCATGGAAAAGTTAAATGAACTGGATACTTCAAACGTGAAACCATTGGTTTATATGAACGAATCGGTTAATGTTTGGAGGGAAGATGTGGTTAAGCAGGAAATAGCTACAGCTGATGGTTTGAAAAATGCAGCAAAGCATACCGACCAATTTTTTATGGTACCAAAAATTATTGAGAAATAATGGTGTAATCGTCATGCTGATTAATTCAGCATCTTTAAGATTAACATTTGTGCAGTAATTTTTAACCCTCTTGTAACATCTTACCCTTTACGCTTGTCTAAAAAAGAAAAAACATGGAGAAACCACTCATCACTATAAAAGAAATTGGCCGTAAATATGTTATTGGATCTGAAGTGATTCACGCTTTAAAATCAGTTTCTTTAGATATTAATAAAGGCGAATTCGTAGCATTGATGGGCCCATCTGGTTCCGGTAAATCAACCCTGATGAATATTTTAGGCTGTTTAGATACACCCTCAAGCGGAACCTATGTTTTAAATGGAACCAATGTGAGTCACATGAGTGATGATGCCTTGGCAGAAGTGCGCAACCAGGAAATCGGCTTCGTTTTTCAAACCTTTAACTTATTGCCACGTTCAACATCTTTAGATAATGTTGCCTTACCTTTAATTTATGCTGGAACAAGTAAAAAGGACAGGGATGCAAGAGCAGCTAAAGCATTAGAAAATGTAGGCTTAGGCAATCGTATGGATCATAAGCCAAATGAACTATCGGGCGGTCAACGTCAACGTGTGGCCGTAGCCAGGGCTTTGATCAATAATCCATCTATTATTTTGGCCGATGAGCCAACAGGTAACTTAGATACCAAAACATCAATTGAAATAATGGGCCTGCTTGAAGAAATCCACAGTAAAGGAAACACCATTATTCTGGTTACGCACGAGGAAGATATTGCGCAGCATGCTCACCGTATTGTACGTATGCGTGATGGCTTGATTGAAAACGATTATTTAAATACAGATGTAAAAAATGTATCTCCACGTTTACAGGCTTTGAATGATACTGGCAGCGATTGGGAGAAAATTAATTAAGGCTTAAGGTATAAGGTTTAAGGCGTAAGGTTTTACCCTAAACCTTCTACCTTTTACCTTCAACCTTTCTAAATGAAAATCTACACTAAAACTGGCGATAAGGGCAAAACATCACTCATTGGTGGTACCCGTGTACCTAAATATCATTTACGTATCGAAACCTATGGAACTGTTGACGAGTTAAATTCGCACATAGGTTTAATTATGTGCCAGGATATTGAGGCGCACGACCAGAAGCTATTAAAAGAAATTCAGGATAGGTTATTTACTATTGGTTCATCGCTTGCAGCAGACCCTGAAACATCTAAAATGAAGATCCCCGATCTGCACGATACTGATATTACCTTGTTGGAAAATGAGATGGATCTGATGAACGAAAAGCTGCCTGCTTTAAAACATTTTGTTTTACCTGGCGGAAATACTGTCGTTTCTTACTGCCATATTGCTAGATGTGTTTGTAGAAGGGCAGAACGACTCACAGTTGAACTTGCAGAAAATAGCTTTGTAGATGAGCGTGTAACAGTTTATTTGAATCGTTTAAGCGATTATTTATTCGTTTTGGCACGAAAACTGACCGTGTATTTTAAGACGGAAGAAAATATTTGGATTCCGCGGGTTTAATAGTGGAAAAATAAGTTTGTTTTGCTCAAAAATTTTAATATACTTTGCGCAATAATAAGAACAAGAATTTAATTGAATTGACGATATGT
>NZ_JBFTQI010000901.1:0-2217 GCF_056398925.1 Pedobacter sp. 01T416_2 | reverse complement strand
TCAATCACTCAATAATTCACTTAAGCTTCTCATTATTCTTGTGCCTATCTGCATCGCGGATGCTCTTTTTTTCAAGGTTCTTTTCTAATCAATCACTCAATAATTCACTTAAGCTTCTCATTATTCTTGTGCCTATCTGCATCGCGGATGCTCTTTTTTTCAAGGTTCTTTTCTAAAGCATCGGTAAGGTTTATGCCTGTTTGATTAGCCAGACAGATTAAAACGAACATCACGTCGGCCATTTCATCGGCGAGGTTTACCTCTTCGTCGCTTTTTTTAAATGACTGCTCGCCGTATTTACGGGCCATAATACGGGCTACTTCTCCAACCTCTTCCATCAAAATGGCGGTATTAGTGAGTTCGTTAAAATAGCGGATGCCTGTGGTTTTAATCCAATGGTCTACGGTTTCCTGTGCTTCGTTAATGGTCATGTTTTTCTTCTTCTATTTCTGATTTTATAATGCTGCTCACTTTGATATTGGCACCTTCGAGCAAAAACACACCTGCACCTTCTTCTCTCACATAAGGTGTTTTTATTTCCCCAATTTTGGTAATCTTGACAAAAAATGGCTGCTCTCTCTTACGCTGAGGATCTTCATCGTTCCATTCGGTGATCATAATTAAATCCTTGATCGGTTTATCCATTTTAAACCAATAAAGATAATCGGCATTGTACGATACCGCATTTATATTTTTATATTTTGAATAATAGTTAATCGCACCTGCTTGGCCATAATTATCGGCACGTACCAATACGGTAGATTTATCTTTAACCTTCCCGTAAGCAACATCAACAAGTGTTGCCAATTCTTTCCAGCCCTGCATATCGGCATAATCTTGTGGCAGCTGGTGGTTTCTCCCGTCTTCCCATCGCAAGGCACCTACCCGTTCAAATCTCTTATGATGTGCTACAATTTCATCAGGACTATAAACTGGCATAATAAGCGGTATCAAATAAATGAATGAGCCAATATTAAAAGCAAACAGTAATCCCGTTAGTACATATTTCTTTGCTAAAACCCGACTTAAATAATGCGCACCAAAAGCCAGTAAAACCGGATATAAGCCTAATGCATAATAATCTTTTGCCTTAAAATAGCTAAATACAATAAGTGTAAACAGGTAGGAGAGAATAATCCATCTGTATTTGCTGAAATCCTTATAAAAAATCAGGCTGCCAATGCCTGCTAAAAGAATAAAGATCGAATTGATAAAAAAGAGGAACTGTCCGATAAAAAAATCAATCCGGTTTACATGAACCAATTGAGTTGCCTGTAAAAGTTTCATGTGGGCGAGCACCGGAAAGTGATTGTTAATCTGCCAGATTACATTGGGCGAAATGATTAAAAGCGCCAGTAAAATGGCCAGATAAAGATGTTTATCGGTAAATATTTTTCGTTTTGATGTAATGAGTATAGCTGGTAGTAAACCAATTATGAGAAAAAGGATGTTGTATTTATTTAAAAAACCTAAAGCGACAAAAATGGCAAAGGCATACAGGTATCTGGCTTCGTTTTTATCGAAATATTTTAACAGATAATAGAATATAGCTGTCCACGCCAAAACATCGAAAGAATTGGGCTGGTAAAGGGTATTTAGCCTAAGCATGGCAGAACACAGGCAAGCTACAGCAACCAGGCATTTGGCCAGTAAGTTACCCTTTAAAAAACCGACAATTTTCCAGCAGTACAATATGGTGAAGGCGCCTAATAACGCAGGAACAAGCTTTACCACGAAATATCCATTGCCAAAAGCTTTAATAAGCCATGAAAATAGCGAGGTTAACGGCGGAACAGAGGTGAAACCCGCAGCGAGGTGGTTTGCCTGATCTAAATGCAGAAATTCATCACGGTGCAATTCGTAAACTGAATTGACCAATACAAAAGATAACACTAACTTTAAAATCAGAAAAAACACAAGACAACTGTACTCCGCTAGCTGGTTCGGATTTTTACCCTTCATATTAGCTTAGGTTAAATTTTGGAAATAAATTAATATTGTTTTTTGACAAAAAAAGACTTAATAAGTTACGCCGCTATTGTTTAAATTTAATTATTCCTTATCTTTTGTATCAATCAAAATTGTAACTGGTCCATCGTTTAAAAGTGCGATTTTCATATCAGCACCAAAAATTCCGGTTTTTACTTTTTTACCCAATAAAGCCGATAGCTTTTCAATCATTTTCTCGTAAAGTGGAATCGCCACATCTGGTCGGTC
>NZ_JBFTQI010000900.1:0-2220 GCF_056398925.1 Pedobacter sp. 01T416_2 | reverse complement strand
CTCTTAAACTTAAAGAGAACGATCCATCCAGGTATTTCATCCAGTGCCACATTCCGGTTGGCATAAATAAAGTATCGCCATGCTCCAGGAAAACTTCATAACCTTCTACACCATTCAGTGCCGGGAATTTTTCGAAATCGGGGTTGGCCACATCATAATCTTCTAAAGCATAAGTTGCATTTGGCAGGCAATACAGTCTGTCTTTCCATTTGTTGTCGAAAAGAACAATGTGCTTTCTACCACCGAAGTGTGTATGGAAAATATGCGGTAAATCGATATCATAATGTAAAAAGGTTACCGAGTTAGAACCGCCAAAAAACATAGCAGGCATACTTTCGATAAAACCACCCATTAAATCTTTTGGGATTTTTACATCATTGATTAAACTTGGTACTTTTTTAAACAGGTTAAAAAAGAATATACGCAGTTCAGTTGGCTCACGTTTGATCAGGTCAAGGTAATCGCCAAATTTCATATGCGCCGTAGCTGCATTGATCGGTTTAGATGGATCGGCTTTAGAGTTATCGTAAAGTGGAACTTCGAGTTCGCCACCAATTTCCTTTAAATATTCAGTCGTCCATTTTTCTCTGGCAGGCCAGTCTTTGGTTAGGCCCCTGATTACTAACGGACGTTTAGTTTTCAGATAATTTTTCTTAAAATCTTCGGGAGTGATGCTCTCAACGATATCAACAGGTTTTAAAATGAAACTCATGCGCTTAAAATCGGTTATTTGTGCCGAACAACAAATGTGTAAATTTTATTTTACAAAATTGATGTTAACAGGTAAATGTGACTAAAATCACGTAATCTAAAATTAGTAAATACTTAACAATTTAATAATTACGCCTCAACTTTATTTTTAACAATTTCGGTATATGCAGCGTCCCACAGGTCGATCCTTTTCTGCAAGGCTAGTATTGTAGTCTCTTCTGCTTCGGCCCAAAAGGCTTCATTTTTTTCACAGAGCTTCTCCATCATAGAGAGTGCCAAATGGCTATGGTGATCGCCATCTACTTCGATATGGCGCTCCAGGTAATATTTAAAGACCGAAACTTTATCAGCCTGGGTACTGTTCAGGTCATTTACCATGCTAAAAAACATGTTTGGAATTAAATCCTCGCGGCCAAAGGTAAAACTTGCGGCCTGTAAATGTGTTTTTCCACTGTTTATGGTTTCGAAAGTCGCATTTACAAAATCCTTTGCCGCTGCAGGAACACTCGCTTTCGTGAAAGCCTCATTAAAACTTTTCCCGCTTTTTAGTTCCTGTAAAAAGATATTGATGGGTTTGGTGTTGGCACCGCATTGATCCATAGCATCTAAATATAACTCGAAGTGGCTTTTAATCGCTCCATTGGCATCCACATCCGATTCTTCACCGGCCACAATTTCATTGATCAATTGCCGGGTAACAGGATCGCCTACGGGGAACCATGGCAAAGTAGTACAGGTTAAATTAATTTGTAGGGCTTTAAGCAACGACATAAAATCCCAAACGGCGAAAATGTGGTGTTCCATAAAAATCCGGAGATCTTCTATTTCACTAATGGCCGAATAAACTTTGTGGTTAATGATTTCTTGCCTAAGCGGCTCTATTCTTTCCTGGATTTTTATAATGTTAGGATGCATGTATTTAATGAGTGAGTGTTTGAATGAGAGAATGTTTGTATGTGGGAGGTAATTCTCTCATTCTATAATTATCTATTTTGGTAAATTCTTTTCTAGCGCTCTGCTCGCTCTTTTAACTGCAAGTTCTTCATTCCACTGCATGTATTTTTCGCGGTAGTTTGCTTTCATAAAGTCGTCAAATTTACGCTGTAAAGTTAAGTGTAAAACAAAGTTGTAAGAATAGTAACCTTTGTAAAAACTAAAACTTTATAAACAGCTGACAATTAAATAAAAAACGTCCTTACTGTTAAGTAAGAACGTTAATATGAAAATCACACAGGAGGTGATGTAAGTTTTTAATAAGGATATCTTTTAAATATTATTTCGGCATTAAAACAGTATCGATTACATGGATCACGCCATTTTTTTGGTAAACATCTGCAATGGTTACAGTGCTCATTCCGCCTTTTTCATCTTTTAGCACTAATTTTTTACCTTCCATCCAGGCCCAAAGTTTACCACCTTGTACTGTGGTAAGTTCAGCTTTGCCGCCACCAGCTTTAATTGCTTTTGCAATTGCTTTGCTATCCATTTTACCGGCAACAACATGATAAG
>NZ_JBFTQI010000899.1:0-2225 GCF_056398925.1 Pedobacter sp. 01T416_2 | reverse complement strand
CCTCAGCAAAGTAGCAACATCTTACGTTTTAAAGTAAAGGTGGTTTCTGGATATCAAAAAGACAAACAGATCAGGTTGTCAGGGCAGATGCTTCTTGCCATAAAATTAGATAGTTTAAAGCCTATTAAATTAAAATATGGCGACGAAATCATGATCCCAGCTACATATACCGAAATAGAGCCTCCATATAATCCTGCAGAATTTGATTTTAAAGCCTGGCTGGGCAGTCAGAATATTTATCATCAGGCTTTTATAGATCAGAATTATATCGTTAGCAACAAAAATAATATTGGTAATCCCATTATAAAGATGGCTTTAAACTTAAGAGAAAAGCAGGTTGCAAAATACCGAAGCTTGATTAAAAGTGATGAAGCTTTTGCGGTGGCCTCTACCCTTATTTTAGGTTACCGTGCTGATTTAAGCAAAGAAACTTTATCGGCCTATTCCAAAACAGGAACCATTCATGCTTTATCTGTATCAGGAGCACATGTAGCCATTATTTATGTCGTTTTGGATTTTTTGTTCCTCTTTTTGAACAAGAATCGTGCGCTAAGGATTATGAAACTGTTGTTAATCTGCACTTTGATTTGGGGATATGCTTTGTTAACAGGGTTATCACCTTCTGTAGTCCGCTCGGCTGTAATGATCAGCATTTTAATTACGGCTAAAGTTTTATCGAAGCAAACCAACAGTTATAATGTTTTGGCCTTTTCGGCATTTTGTCAGCTGGTCTACAATCCGTTTTTAATTTTAGATGTTGGGTTTCAGCTTTCCTACCTTGCTGTATTCGGACTAATTTATCTTCAACCTAAAATTTATAACCTTCTTTATACTGAACATATTTGGCTAGATAAATTATGGAGTTTCACAGCGATGTCTTTAGCCGCACAAGTGGTCACGTTTCCGTTAAGCATTTATTATTTTCATCAATTCCCACTTTACTTTCTTTTTGCGAATCTTTTTATCACTATCCCATTGGTGTTAATGATGTATTTAGGAATTGTAGTATTAATTCCGCCATTCAGGTTTTTAGTGGCGGTTTTCGAATGGGTAATAAATTTCACAAATGCTGTATTAAAATGGATTGCCAATTTGCCATATGCTAGCTTTTCCTCAATATGGATTAATTTGCCTGAATTTGCATTGTTGAGCCTATCGCTCGGGTTATTTATTTATGCCTTGGCGAAATTAAACAAACGACTTTTGTTCTCTTCTTTAATGTTATTTGTTTGCTATCAACTTTTGATTGTACACGATGATCTAAACGCTTTCCATCAAAGGAAAATTATTTTCTTTTCCCTAAGAAAAAACTATGCGGCTGCTTTTATTAATGGAAAAGAAGCTGTTTTGGTTTCAGATTTAAGTGCTGAAGATAAAAATTATAATTTTTCTATTGTTCCGGTATTAACGCAATTACAGGTAAACAAAATACGTTTTATTAGTTTTAACAAAGATACCGTTTTGGGGCAGTTCGTTTTAAAGAACAACCAAATTGCCTTTTTTAATTATAAGATGCTGTTGATTGATGAAAACCTGGATGATAAAAATATAAACGGAAATGCTACTTTTTCAAGTATCTGGTTAAGTGGAAATACTAAATTTAATTTAGTCAAAATGGACCTTGATATAAAATATAAAACTGCAATAATCGATGCTACTAATAAAGATTATAAAATTCAGATCTTAAAGAAGTGTATGGAGAATAATGATATAGATGTACATGTTTTAAAGAAAAATAAAGCATATTTGGTGCAACTAACCCAATAAGATGGAAAATCTGGTTTTATATCAGGTTGCTGAAAGAATAGCAACGATAACAATCAATAGACCCGAAAAAAGGAATGCGCTAAACCCTAAACTTATCGCTGAATTAACTTCTGCATTTATAAAAGCATCTGAAGATGACCTGGTAAAAGTGGTAATATTGAATGCAAATGGCGATACTTTTAGTGCTGGTGCCGATTTAGCATATCTTCAGCAATTGCAGCACAATACATTTGAAGAAAATGTGGCTGATTCTAATCATTTAAAAAAACTCTTTACAACGATTTATTATTTACCAAAAGTCGTTATTGCACAGGTAGAAGGTCATGCCATTGCCGGCGGCTGTGGTTTGGCCACGATATGTGATATTGTTTTTGCTACCCCTGAAAGTAATTTTGGGTACACTGAAGTGAAAATTGGTTTTGTACCTGCTATTGTTTCTTGTTTTTTAAAACAAAAGG
>NZ_JBFTQI010000898.1:0-2230 GCF_056398925.1 Pedobacter sp. 01T416_2 | reverse complement strand
GGTACGGGGATCCTAAGGGGACAGATTATAATGCCCTTGGGAAATCCACGCCTTTGCCCTGGACAGCTGATCTTTTGAAGCTGAAGGGTTCGGTCGAAGAGGCGGCAGGGATCAGCTTTAATAGTGTACTGCTTAACTATTACCGGGATGGACAGGATTCGGTTGCCTGGCATAGTGACAACGAAACGGTGATGGGTTCACATCCCGTTATTGCATCTGTGTCTTTCGGGCAGGTGAGGGGCTTTGATATCCGCCGGAAAACTGATCATGCTGAAAGATATACCGTCAGGCTTGAGCATGGTTCGCTGTTGCTGATGAAAGGAGACCTGCAGACCAAGTGGGACCATAGGATTGCAAAATCGACCAGGCCTATGGGGCCAAGGGTCAATCTGACTTTTAGAAAAATCATTGGGACCTGAAAATTCTCATATAATTGCATGATTATCTGGTATCGCCATGGCGACTTCAGGGCTGAAGCGCCTGGCAGGATAGAGGTGAATGCTATTCGAAAAGTTCCTGGCCCGATCAATTAACATATAGTATTTCTTTGCCAAAGTTCTGGTTTAAATCAGCGCTGCATCGAACTTTTCGCGGAGTAAATTGTTGAATCATAAAAAGCAATATGGAAACCACAGGAGACCGCCAGCAGCCAAAAAAAGAAAAGGGAGAGCAAAAAGTCCTCCTGGATCCTGCCATCACTGCAGAGACGGATGAGCTGGATCCCGGATTCCAGCTGGATCAGACAGCTAATGACAAGCCTGCAGAGGCAGGCAATAATATACCTAATCAAAAACAGAACATGGAACAGTTCAGAATCGAAGTGGCAGTAGAGAACCAGGGCAGGTTTTACGACATCCGTCCTTTGGGAAATGCCCGGTATGAAATATCAGAAAATGGAGAAGTTATCGGCACTATTCAATTGGATGAGCGAGATCATGCCCGATGCGAAAGCCAGGGCTGCGAACTGGACCTTCCGGCATTGCATGCGGTCCGCGAAGGCATACAGGCTTATGAAGGTTGGGATGAGGCTATAGGGCATGCCTAGCAAAGCCTGACCTGCTTAAATAATTCCTTGATAATGAGTTTCACATTTTTCGTCAAGCTCATTCAATGTGCAGTGTTTTAGGCTAAGGGGTAGGGAATTCCATTTTCCCTTCTCGCCTGGCAGTTCTTTGGACCAATACCAAACCGGTTGATTGATCTTTACTGGTTAAGTTGGCGGGGCAATATCGATAGCAGGTCTGTATTCATGTATTTTTTCATATAATCTATTGTCTTTTACGCAGGCATATACCCTTGCGGCGATTTTTAACCGGATTGCATTGAGTACTGACATCTTGTTTTCCTTCTATATCCATTTTACGGTGATAGTAAGCTTTGATATCCGGGATAAACCTTCTGGCCAGAACGGCAGAGTTATGTAGCAGGGCTTTCACTTTTTTTATTGGCGATCTTTGAGATCCGGGTTTTCTTATGGATCGTGGTGCCCGATTTATAAGGGAAGGGCGCTATTCCAGCGTATGATGCGAACTTTCTGATGGTCCTTATGTTTTTAAATTCGTTGGTGCAGATGAGGATTTTCAGTGCGACCACGGGAGAGCGGTTTTTTCCGTTTTCAACATAATACCTAAAATTATTTCAATCAGTTGCTATTATCAGCGAGTCGCCTTTTTGTCATTGAAAGCCAACAGGTAAATAGTATTTTTAAATATATTTATCTAGTTGCAATAAGTGCCGGTTTTATCCTTTCAATAATTACTGAGTATCTGTTAAATGCATGGGAACTACCGGGACTTGTTCCATAAGCCTATCTTTATTATAGAAGGGTATATCTAAAAGGTCTGGTAGTTCACCACTTTTTTTTTCTAAAAGATAATAACGAATGATTTTATACAAATCTAATTGTGTTACCAACTTGCTTGAGGAATATTCAGAGGTAAGTTTAGGTGCCCAATTATACGGATAAACTTGCTTCTTATCATCTAATTGTTTTTTGGCTATAGCGAAATCGACTAACCGCAAATACTTTTTTGATCTTCTTTGTATTGTATTTATTTTTCCATAATATACTTTAGCTAATGAATCACGTTTCATAACTCTTAATTTATCAAATCATGTAAGTGCATCTCAATCGATAGTTATGAAACGTGATTCATTAGCTAAAGTATATTATGGAAAAATAAATACAATACAAAGAAGATCAAAAAAGTATTTGCGGTTAGTCGATTTC
>NZ_JBFTQI010000897.1:0-2240 GCF_056398925.1 Pedobacter sp. 01T416_2 | reverse complement strand
ATCCAATTGTTATCTTTAATAAGACTGTAAAATTTAGGATAAACGGCAAAATATTAAATCCTGAAGACTTTATTCAAGGTGAACCCACAAAGCTGGCTCTTACCTACACTGATCGGAAGGGGAAGGATCATGCGTTAT
The DNA here is from genome assembly GCF_056398925.1 of Pedobacter sp. 01T416_2. Taxonomy (NCBI): domain Bacteria; kingdom Pseudomonadati; phylum Bacteroidota; class Sphingobacteriia; order Sphingobacteriales; family Sphingobacteriaceae; genus Pedobacter; species Pedobacter sp. 01T416_2. Next base: position 2,102 of record NZ_JBFTQI010000897.1, on the reverse strand, counting down.
TTTTTACTTTTCTTCAACTAAAATCTACGAACGACGAAATCAATATCTTCCTGACTACGAAAAACGCAGGTGTTGACACCATTGTTGGCGGATTCCAATTTGAAGCGGATTGGCTCGATCCAACTTCAAAGGGATGGTTTGTCTATATCCACTCAGATAACCTTGAAACCGACTTATACCGCAACTTGGATCTTGATGCAATGGATAATCGAGGACAGGATTTTAAATTTTTTATAAAGGACAGGCTTAACGAATTCTTCAAAAGTAGAAATAAAAAATATGATGATTTTCTTGTTAAGTTAAGAAAAGATAGTTTTTATCCTTACAACGATCCTAGCAATGCAACATCAAAATCTAAGGTTGTTCTTTTCGATAAAGTAGCCTATTTAGTTGAAGAACGATATAATCTATTTACGGTAAACAAGACCCTAAGAGAGATAGTGTATCCTTTGATCAATAGAACTATTATAACTGGAGAACTCGATCAAATTCTTCAAAAAATTCTTAGGCTAGAAAATAAGACGGTTAAAAAATTTAATAATCTTCTTAACCGCACTGAAATTGAAGATATTATTGAATTTTCTGAGCGGGTATCCAAAAAATTGGAAGATCTCAATTTTATAGAGAAGCTGACTTGTACGGAAATTTCCAAACATGTTGCCGAAAGAAAAGAACTTCATAAGGTTCTTGAAAAAATGGTCTGGATTTTCGGTGAACAATATCTTGATAATACGGCCTTACTTTCAGATACTAATCTCGAAAATAATCTGAAGAAACTCAGAGAGGCGACCCTTACTTATAAGGCAGATAAAAAAGAGGATAATATAAGTACAGATGTTACTGGTAAGGCTAAATCTATAACAGATCTCTTCTTATATAGTGAAAAACCTATCGATGGGGTTAAAAGAGAAATTCTTGTTGTAGAGCTAAAAGCTCCAAAGGTTAAATTAAGTAATTTGGAGATTCAACAGGCAATGAAGTATGCCCGCCAAATAGAAGAGAGCTCATTTTATTCTGAAGATATGAACATTCATATTATTTTGATAAGTTCTGAAATCAATAAGGATACCAAATTCCAACTTAGTGGAATTCCAAAGCCTAGAGATAATCCTTATTTCTACTTTCAAAATGAAAACAAAAATATTACTGTATCAGTCATGAGATGGGGCCAATTGATCGAAATGAACAAGCGTAAACTGAGCTATCTATCTGGTAAACTGAAGGTGAAAGATATTGACGTTGAGGAAAAAATTAATAATGATTTTAGTGAAATAGGTTTTGATAAAGTTCGCTCGACCCTGAGGAAAGTTCCCATACCGCAGTAAATTTAAGCTAAAAACCATCGATAAAAATGTAGATTGTTATCCTATTATAGCTATCTACTTCTTATATCTATTTAACACAAAGGAATAGCTTATTATTTACTTCGTTAGGCAATAAGTAAACATTTAGGTGGTCTGTCTAATTCCAGCTTAAAAATATGTTGACCAAATTATTATAGTTATGAAAAAATGAATACATTAGTTCATCTATGGCTCTTAATCAAATATCTAGTGAAGAAATATTGACGGTTTTCAATGATGAGGTTGATTTAATCGTAGATAGAATCGATAATAGAAAATCAAGGAAAGATATCAGTAAATGGCTTGATAACTTTGAAGATAACGATAAAATTGATGCGCTGGAGATACTTCAGAAATTAACTTATGTTAGTGAAGATGATCTAAGGTTTGAAGCGGATCGTATAGTAAAAGAGGTAATTAATCTCGTTCCAAAGAATAATAAAATCTATTTCTATCCTATTTCAAAATATGGAAAGAGTGCTGCCCATTTTAGTTATTACATTAACAAATCTGCTCTTTTTCATTCATTAGAAAATTCGGGGCGGGCGAAGTTTATATTCAATAAATCTTTGGCAAAGGAGGCTACGTTTGACGACAATACCTCCATTGTGTTTTTTGATGATTTTTTTGGAACAGGAAACACCTTTATTAAATATTACAAATATATTAGCGAGTTGTCAGCACCAGAATTTAAAGAGCTTAAGTGTGTTTACCTCGCTGGTATTTTCTATATGGATAAAGCAAAGCAGAATATTGAAG
>NZ_JBFTQI010000896.1:0-2240 GCF_056398925.1 Pedobacter sp. 01T416_2 | reverse complement strand
GGTTTAAGGTGGTTACAGGACGAGCCTATAATGAAATCGCAGTCGTCCATTAAAGGTTCAACCGGGAAATTATTTAAAATTCCGCCATCCACATACATCTGGCCATCAATCATAATGGGTTTAAAAATACCAGGTATGCAGCTAGAGGCATGAATTGCTCTAATAAGCGGTCCTTTTGTAAAATAAACCAATCGGCCTTCGCTAAAATTTACAGCAGCAATGGTTAAAGGTATTTTTAGCTTTTCAATTGAATCTTCCGGAAAATATTCCTTTAAAATCAGAGAAGTGTTTTCGATATTGATTAAGCCCAGAGAACCCACCGCCGGACGAACGAAGCGCCAGAGTTTCGTTTTAAGGAAAATATTCAAACCTTCTTCCGGATCTATGCCAGCGGCAAAAAAGGCCCCGGCTATCGCTCCTGCACTTGTTCCACTAATGTGACTAAAGGTAATGCCCAAATTGCTGAAGGCCTTTAAAACACCTAAATGTGCTATTCCCCTAATGCCTCCGCCTGATAATACAATGCCAACTTTCATAGGTTTAATTTAGGATGATTAATTAAAAAGTTCAACTGATCGATTTTATTGCTTAATTGTGGTATTGTTTTGGCCTGTAAACTGATAACTAAAAACCGCAAACTGATAACTATCTCTGTTGTTTCGGTTTGTACTTAGATTGATTTAAAATTTTCTGTGCATCGTTATCTGCCATTAATTGTTGTAAAGTAACATCAGGGTGTTCTTTCATATATTTTCTTACAATTTGCCAACCCATCCATACTCCCAATTTTGGTGCCGAATCTCTATTTTCACCTAAACCTGGTGTAAAAGGTCCTTCAGATAAAAACACCTGAATTTTTTGATAGTCGGTTTCATACAGGTAACTGTTCTCCAAAAAATATGCCCAAATATCGCCTTCGAAATTTTGTGCCCAGTCTAACTGCTGTTGAGTATATCCGATTTTGGTAGAATCGCTTAAGTTTTCAGGTAAAACCTGATCTAAGAAGTATAAAATCTTTCCCTGGAAGATCATTTTAGACAAGAGGGTTCTATTGTCATCAGGCTCTGCAAAAAGTTCTTCGTGGGCGTACGTTTCGGCTACACGGGGCACAATATATTCAGGTGTAAACCTTCTTGATAGGTATAAGGGCACACTTTGCACAATCGCCTTATAAAATTTGCTGTCTTTTCCCAAAAACATATCCAAACCAATACCCAGATAGTTATCGCCTACGGGCATTTGGTAAGCAAAACCTGAAGCAAAAGAAATAAATTTTGGAATCTTCGCTTTCGGATAATAGTATTTAATATATTTAAAAGTTTCGGTTAATCCTTCTTCTTGCACTTTTAAGTCTGGAAAAACACTATCAACTTCTTTGCTTAAATCGGTATAAGCCTGGTCGCGGTATAGGTTGGTCAACGATTCGGTGTTGGAATATTTGCTGTCTAAAATCCGGTGGATAAAATCGTCATAAAATACACCATATTTTGAACTAAGCTGTTTGTCTACCTCAATAACATTTTTGTTTTTCCCAGCAAATAGCTCGTTATCAAATCTTTCGATTTTAATGTTTACCTGTATATTGCTTACATCGGGCCTGTTGCTTTGCCTGCAGGAAATAAATGTGATGGCAAAAAGAAAAATTAGATAAATTTGCCAGTGTTTTACGTTATACATCATGTACAACAAATATATATAAACACCTATAGCATGAAAAGAATATCGACCATTTTAATTTTGTCTCTTTTAAGTATTGGCGCATGGGCGCAAAATTCTCCGTTAACCAGTTACGGTTTTAGGTTAGGTTTAACCGCTACCCCAACTTTTGGTTGGATTAAACCTGAACAAGGAAAAACAGACGGAATAGCTTTGGGCTTTTCTTATGGATTAATTGGTGATTTTAATTTTGCCCCGAATTATAGTTTTTCTACTGCGCTAACCATCACTTCGATAAATGGTAAAAGTACAGAGGCGAATGTTTTGCCTTATTATAGCGCCAGTAGTAGTACTGCACCGAAAGCTTACGAATTAAAATATAAGTTACAATACGTAGACTTGCCTTTAACCATTAAACTAAAAACCGTAAAGGCTGATGGAAAACGTTGGTATGGTCAGTTTGGATTGTCTAATTCAATCAACATCAGTGCTAAACAAGATGCTGTAACAGGTGGAGCGGTTGTTGGCGATAATTTAAATGTATCCGATAACATTAAACTTTACCGTGCCGGATTAATCATCGG
>NZ_JBFTQI010000895.1:0-2243 GCF_056398925.1 Pedobacter sp. 01T416_2 | reverse complement strand
CCATTAAACTTTATACCCTCCCTATGAAATATTATTTGCATTGTTTCCTTTTCGGATTACTCATTATATCTGCCTGTAACAACCCTAAAAATGGAGGCAATACCGCTGAAACAACAAATGATAGTACGGCGAATGCAAAGGCCGAACTTGCAGAAAGTTTTTACAAGAGGTTGGAAGGTACCATTGCAGGGAAAAAAGTAGTGATGCATCTGCAAAAGGTTGATGATGATGTAAGTGGTACCTATTACTATGACGGCTCGTGGCTTAACCTATCAACCGATACTTTAATCGGGAAAGATAGCATTATTCTCACTGAATACAGTTTTTATGAATCATACTTTACTCAGGATTTTAAATCGCCCCATTTAGCCTTAAAATGGAATGGAGATGGTTTTAGTGGCAATTGGGAAAGTGGTGATAAGATCAAAAAATACCCGATAGCTTTAACCGAAAAATACCCTGAGGGCAGTTATCCATTCAGTGCAGGCATTTATAAAGATTCGGTTAAGGCATTTGCCAATCAGCCAAAATCGCCTGCAGCTGAAATTAGCTTTGAATACCTGGAAAGTAAAAACAAGGATGAATATGGCAACTGGCTAAATGTGGAACTTAAAAAAATAGCTGGCATAAAATCTACTGTCGACCGCTCAATCGGTTTCAAAAATATTGCTGCTGCCTATTTCAAAAACTATAAAACGCAAGTTACAGAGCAATCGAAAAATAGCCGTGGCGACGATTTCCAGGCGTGGATGAATTATACCAACAACAGTCAGCAATCGGTTAATTATAACGATAATGGTTATGTAGTGATCGATTTCCTTGCTGATGCTTACACCGGTGGTGCACATGGCAATTACAGCAGCGTAATGTTTTGTTTAGATGTGAAAAACAAAAAACAAATGGTGCTTAACGATATCATCAAAATAGATTCGAATACCTTACAAAGTATTTTAGAACGTAATCTTCGTAAAGAATATAATGTTAAAGCTAAAGATGCACTAAGCACTGTTCTTTTTGATGACTTTATAAAACCGAACAAAAATTTTTATTTTAATGCGAATGGAATTGCTTTTATGTACAACCCATATGAAGTGGCGAGTTATGCACAAGGACAAATTGTAATATTTATTCCTTATTCTGATTTAAAGACTTATTTGGTGCCGGCTTTTGCACAGAGGATGGGAATTAAATAAATTACAGTTGATTATTGCTTAATACGTTAAATGTTAGAACCGGTTAATTGAAAACTTATCATCTGCGTTTATCATCTTAAATCAGCGGGAATAACTATGGATAAATTGTCCCCGCAGATTACACAGATTACGCAGACTTTTAACTCAACTACCTAGTGCAAATTGTAAACTGCCAACTGAAAACTTTACAGGATCTCTTTTACGATATAATCTTTACCATTAAACTTAAAGCTTTCATTTATTGCTTTTCCAATCAAAAACCTTCCGATTGGCGAAGCCTGCGATACTGCAAAGAATTTTTGTCCATCGGTATTAAGTTCACCAGCACTGATGCTAATATAAAAATTACCTTCTGAGGTTAAAACCAAACTTCCGTTTTTAACCAGGCGATCTGATTCTACATTTTCGATCTGTTGTAATGCAATTTTCTGTTGTCCGGCTTCGTACAGTAATTTACTGTTGCGGTCCATCTCCTGCTGCATCATTTCGCGCGTAGTTTCGTATTTATCGCCTGCACTACTTTTTGTATCATCATTCGAAGCTTGCCTGGCCTGTTGCAGAGAATATTCAATATTTTCTATCCTATTTTGAATAAAAGTTAAGCAAAGCTGATAAAGTTTAGATTTTAATGCAGACATATAATAATGGGAAATGTAAACGGATGATATTAAAGGGTAGATAATCTATTTCCTTAAGGCAAAGGCCTGTTTTAAAATAGATTCAATTTTCTTTTTGGGGATATCTTCGAGGTGGTTGATCAATAAAATTTTCATTCTGGCTCTTTTCTCTTGCAACAAATCTTCGTGCTCAATTTTATTTCCATCAACTAAACCGATATAAGGCTGATGGAGCTTTTTGTGTGTCCAAAGATAGCAGAACATTTTTCCTTTATGGTAATAAAAAGGCATCCCATATTTCCAATGCTCTGTAATATCAGTATAGCCCATTAAAAGCGACCTTAAGTACTGAAGGCAACTTTTAATCGACTCATCTTTTTGTTCGAAATAATTATCAAGAGGATTTAACATAATATTAGATGCTGTATAGTCC
>NZ_JBFTQI010000894.1:0-2244 GCF_056398925.1 Pedobacter sp. 01T416_2 | reverse complement strand
ACCCTGAACCGAGCTTTAGCGAGCTCACCGAAGGTAATTTATTTCAGGGTCTATCTTGCAGGAAAGATGCTGAAACAAGTTCAGCATGACGACCGCCCTAATGAACGTGCACTAAAAACAAATATAGAATTAACAAAAGATGTGTCCACACGATACGCCTGCGCGGGAAAGACGGCCAATCTATTAGAATCTGTCATTGATAGCCTTTCGGAGACCTTTACTAATTGAAAACATATTGGGTTATAGGCTAAATAACTATTTCTGCCGGCTTACCATTTCATTAATCCAGATTGGTGCAAATGGAGAAGTACAGCCTTTAGAAACAGGATAATCGCGGTAAATACCAAGTTTTTCGCCGATGGCTAAGGCTCTTTCTCTATAATCAGGATGGTTAATGCCAATCTGAGCCAATGCGGTATTCATCGTCCATTGGATTTCTGGTGCTGCTTTAGGCATTTCTTTTTCAATCCGATCGAGAATTGAAGGGATATCTATTCCTTCAGGTGCTCTGGTTATGCGTCCGCTGGTTAAGCTCCAGCCTGCACGGGCCAGCATAATATTTCCCGAATTCATCCACTTTTCTCTGAATTGTTCCTTATCAGGGTATTCTTTAACAATGTAATTGTAAAACCAATCAGCTGCCCAGGTAAAATTTTCTGAAGCTACCATTTGCTCAATCTGTTCTGCAGACAGCGCTTTTGGTTTAAGGATTAAGATGGCTAGCAATCGAGCATCAATATTTTCAGTTTCCCAGAGTTGAAGTGCAAGTTCATGATCGGTTTTGATCTTTTTGGCTATGGCCCTGATGTCGCCCATTTTAACGCCAAAAATATTTTCTCTGGCGCCGTTCTTAATATGCATGGCGCGGACTTTCTCCTCGCCGAGCGATTCTAGTTTTGAAAGAGTTTCTGTAAGATTCATGGTTTTACCTTTCGCTGTTTCCAAATTTAGGTATTTCCTTTACATTGAAGTAAAGAGCCTTGGCTTTAGATCACTTTTTTAAAGTATGCGCCGATCAATTTATAAGTTATTCTTTTGTTTGTGAATTTTCCATCTGCTTGGACTAGGGGGATAGATATTTCTTTTTCGTCGCTATTATAGTAAGGATAAAAGTGTTCAATCTTATGTTCATTATCCTTGTTTATTCTTGCAGAATAATCTATTTCATAGCTTAATTCGTTCGTTAACCCTGATTTTGTTGAAATCAGTTTAAGATTATTGTTTAACACATTTTTCTCTACTCTTAATAATTTTACCTTGAAATAAAATAGAGCGCTACTTCCGATAAAAAGCTCTGTTAAGATATAATATCTTTGTTTGTTGATGGTCAGGTCATAGATTTTAAGGGGTGTAACACCTGGATCATTTTTCTTTATGAATGCTTTTGTGATGCCTGCAGTTTGTGTCTGGTAAATGTTTCTGAATCTTCTTTGTGTGCCACCAGTTTGATCATCCCATGAATAGATTCTTAAAAAGCCATCTTTCGAACTGGTAATTTTTAGTCCCATTTTATTGAGTTGATCAAACTTTGATTTTAAAGATTCTGGATTTCTATTTAATGTTGATAGAGCTTGTTTTTCAAAATTATCATTGAATAATTCCAGAGAATCGAAACTGTTTTTGCCGTATTTTTCTGCAGACCAATTTGAAATCTTTTGAAATGAATTTGACAGTTTTTTTTCTAATGCTATGTTGCTTTGACAAAAAGCCATAGATGGAAAAAATAAGAATGAGATAAAAAGAATAGATTTTATTTGCATGGCTAGAATCAAATTAGCAAGTCAATAATTTAAATAAAAATTACAAATAAAAAAAGCATCCTTTGATCAGAAGGATGCTTTAAATTCTTTAAGAAGAAATTTCTAAAAACTATTTTGCCAAAGCAGCTAAAACAGCATTGTTTTTAGCTAATTGATCGTTTTTAGGTTGTGCAGAGCGGCTTCCTAACTCAATGTTAGTTGCTCTCTTTAAAAATGCTACCTCTTGGTGAGCTGTATTTTTATTTCTTCTGTCTTTTCTTTTTAATCTGGTAACTGCCATGGTAATAACCTTTTAATTATTTTATTTGTACAAATGGAGGTCGAGAGCGGATTCGAACCGCTGTAGAAGGTTTTGCAGACCTCTGCCTAGCCACTCGGCCACTCGACCCTTAAATTCAAGGCTGCAAAAATAGCAATTATTAGTTAGCCCGCAAATAATATCTTAATTTAATTTCGAACTCGCACTAACTCAGCACAAAAGATT
>NZ_JBFTQI010000893.1:0-2245 GCF_056398925.1 Pedobacter sp. 01T416_2 | reverse complement strand
ACTTTGATTTAAGCAGAATGCTCAGGCAGTTTTTATCTGCTCAAATTTTCTTTCGTAAGTATATTCAAATTTAATACCATATAAACGATATTTGTATCCTCAAAGCACTTAGTTTTGTGTTAAAAAATGTTAAATTAAAAAACACAAACCACTAATTACCTTTTGCAACTCAAATATTGCATTAAAAAATGAAGCTTTCATGAAAATTAATTTCTTTAAATACCAGGGCGCAGGCAACGATTTTATTTTAATAGACCACACCATGAGTCCGTTAAAAAATATTGACAATCAATTAGTTGAACAACTATGCCATAGAAGATTTGGCATTGGTGCCGATGGATTAATGTTTATTACCAAACATGAGGATTATGATTTTGAGATGCATTACTTTAACGCTGATGGTAAGCTGGGCAGCATGTGTGGAAACGGTGGCAGATGCATTGTTGCCTTTGCCAAACAACTCGGAATCATCGATCGCGAAACAAACTTTTTGGCAGTAGATGGCCCACATTATGCCAGAATTTCAGAAAATGGCGAATGGGTTGATTTACAAATGATTGATGTAGATACCATTACCAAAGATGGCGAGGCATATGTATTGAATACTGGTTCGCCGCATTATGTTGCTATACAAAGCGGTTTAAAAGACTTTGATGTTTTTACTGAAGGGAAAAACATTCGCTACAATGGAACTTATGCAGAAAAAGGTATAAATGTAAACTTTGTAGAAGATAAAGGCGATCATTTATTTGTACGTACCTACGAGCGTGGTGTAGAAGATGAAACTTATGCCTGTGGTACTGGGGTAACAGCCGTAGCCATGGCCATGGCGAAACACAAAGACCAAACCGGTCATATTAAAACGGCCATTAAAGTTTTGGGTGGTGATATTAAAATAGAATTCGATTACGATGGTAAGGAATTTACCAATGTGTTTTTATGCGGCCCGGCCAAATTGGTTTTTGAGGGAGAAGTAGAGTAATCTTCTTTTTTAACCTCGTAGGTTTTAAAAACCTGCGAGGTTTGAATCCTATCTGAACACCTCGTGTAAAACAGACACTATCAATGTATTTTATTGCCTAAAATACGCAACATTTATTCTAAAAAACCGTATATTTCCTTTGGATTTAACAGCTTTTAACATCTGTCGCAAGATATTTACACACTGTTTTTTATGCCAAAAAATACGACAACACAATCTTTAACAGTACTTTAAAGGAAATCCGACAGGTTTTCAATCGAAAAATAAATCAATCGATTGATTAAATGACAGAATTCGGACAGATTTATTTTTTTTTAGGCTCTATTTTTGGGCATTTATTGGCGAAAATCGAAGTCCTATATTTTTTGACAACGCCCTTAATTCCGGAAATTTAAATTTAAACACACAGAAATACCCATGAGAAAAGTAACAACTCTCTTTTTTAGCGTGAGCATTGGTATGCTTCTAGCGTCCTGCGGAAATAACGATGCAGCTAAAAAAGCTGCCGCTGCAGCAGCAGCAGGTCCACAAGCTTACCCTGTTTTTACAGTAACCACACAAAATACAACATTAGATTCTGATTATCCAGCAACAATTGAAGGTATTCAAAACATTGATATCCGTCCGAAAGTTGATGGTTTTATCGAAAAAATATTKGTGGATGAAGGTGCTGTAGTTAAGAAAGGTCAATTGCTTTTCACCATTAATGCACCACAGTATGAGCAACAGGTTAGAACAGCAAGAGCAGCTATTAGCAGTGCCGAAGCTGATGTAAATGCTGCCCAGCTAACAGTAAACAAAACCAAACCCCTGGTAGAAAAAGATATTATTAGCAAATACGATCTGGATGCAGCGCAGCTAACGCTTCAGAGCAGGAAAGCTGCACTTGCACAAGCAAAAGCAGAATTGGTAAATGCACAGGTTAATTTAGGTTATACTTCGATTACCAGCCCTGTTGATGGCGTAGTTGGTAGTATCCCTTTCAGAAATGGAAGTTTAGTGAGCAGCAGCAGCACACAGCCGTTAACTACTGTATCCAATACTTCTAAGGTTTACGCCTATTTCTCATTAAACGAGAAACAGCTTTTAGATTTTTCTAATACCTATAAAGGCAATACGCTTGCACAGCAAATGAAAAACATTCCTGCGGTGAGCTTGGTTCTTGCCGATGGTTCAATTTATGCACAAAATGGCAAGATTGAATCCATCAACGGACAGATTAACACCAGCACTGGTTCGGCTAGTTTAAGGGCAACCTTCCCT
>NZ_JBFTQI010000892.1:0-2248 GCF_056398925.1 Pedobacter sp. 01T416_2 | reverse complement strand
ACCTGTCCGTTACCAGTAGCACAATCCCACGCCGTTTCTTTGCTTTTTACCAGCGAAAACAGATAGTCATATAATTCTTGCGGATAAGTTGGCCGGTAGATAGCGTAATCGGCAGATTGGGTAGAAAAATTATCTTTCATTTTATTAATGATTGAATATTGAATGAGAGAAGGAGTGAGTGAATAAAGTGAAAAGGACTCAGCTCTTTCCTTATAAAATTATTATATTTTTGGTTAAGAACTGTTGTTTAAATTAAATTTCATTCAATCATTCAAAACTCTCTCATTCAATCATTATATATTATGGAAAAAGCATTACAACAGAACGAAATTAAAGATATAGAATATCGGTTGAAATCTATTTTTGGTGGTTCGGTCGGTAATCTTGTGGAGTGGTACGATTGGTATACTTATTCTGCTTTTGCGCTTTATTTTTCTCCTGCCTTTTTCCCTAATAGTAATCCAACTGCACAGTTATTAGATACTGCAGGTATTTTTGCAGTAGGCTTTTTAATGCGGCCTATCGGTGGCTGGCTGTTTGGCAGCATTGCAGATAGGTTAGGGCGAAAACGTTCGATGACACTTTCTGTACTCATCATGGCAATAGGCTCATTGATTATCGGTTTAACCCCAGGTTACAAACAGATTGGAATTGCGGCTCCTTTGTTACTCATTTTTGCAAGATTGATTCAGGGCTTGAGCACTGGTGGCGAATACGGTACTTCTGCCACTTACCTCAGTGAAATGGCCACTAAAAAACATAGAGGGTTTTATTCAAGCTTTCAATATGTAACCCTGATTGGTGGGCAGTTACTGGCTTTGGGTATTCAATTAATCTTGCAAAACTGGTTGCTTACACCTGCCGAACTGCACGATTGGGGCTGGCGGATTCCATTTTTTATCGGCGCGATACTTTCTTTCATCGCGCTGTACCTGCGGAGACATATCGACGAAACCTCGGCTTTTAAAAGCAAAAACTCGGGAGACAAAAAAGGTGGCATTACGGTACTGATGAAATATCCAAAGGAAGTTTTTACCGTAGTAGGCTTAACTTTGGGCGGAACGATTGCCTTTTATACATTTAGCACTTATATGCAGAAATTTTTGGTGAATACGGTTCACCTGAGTAAAGAAACCTCTACAACATTATCATTCATTTCTCTGTTGGTTTTTGCCATTATGCAGCCGCTGTTTGGCCTGTTATCCGATAAAATTGGGCGTAAACCTTTATTAATTGGTTTTGGTGTGCTGGGTACTTTATGTACTTATCCAATTTTAACCGGTTTGGCGGGAGAAACCAATACTACTATCATATTCTTGCTGATGATTGGCGCTTTGATTATTGTAAGCGGTTACACTAGCATTAATGCCGTAGTTAAGGCAGAACTGTTTCCCGCTGAAATCAGGGCTTTGGGCGTAGGTTTACCTTATGCTTTAACTGTTGCCATTTTTGGCGGAACGGCAGAATATTTTGCGCTTTGGTTTAAAAATATCGGCCATGAAAATTACTTCTATTGGTATGTAACCGGATGTATTTTAATCTCACTGATTTTATATACCACCATGAAAGATACCAAACACCATTCTAAAATTGAGGACTAATTTCTTGGAGCTTAATACAATATGGGGCGTCATTCCCAACTTGATTGGGAATCTTAATGCAATCAAAACATCCCTTTTTTGTAATGAAATGTTGATGTGTCAGTCTGAGCCTGTCGAAGACCTTTCTTTAAACAACTTAAGTAGTCCTCGTTTGTAACGAGGATTATCGAGATCTGCATTTGTAATGCAGATAAACAAACTAAATGGCGATAAAATCGCCTTTCTCCTCCATCCTCGTTGCAAACGAGGACGATGAAAGCGTTACAATCTCCGTGTCAATCTGTGCTTCCGTGGCAAAAAGTCTTTGCGAGGAGTTTACAAATAATTACTCACCTCAATTAAATTCATATCCGGGTCGCGGAGGTAAATAGAGATGATTTTCCCATTGGCGCCAGTGCGTTCTACAGGCCCTTCCTCAATTTCGATGCATTTTTCTTTAAGTTCCTGCATCACTTCGCGTAAGGGGAAATCGGTAATAAAACATAGATCGGCTGTTCCGGGCATGGGTTTGAAAGGTGAGTTTGAACCAAAAGCTTTCAAACCCATGCCCGGAACAGCCGATCTATGTTTTATTACCGATTTCCCCTTACGCGAAGTGATGCAGGAACTTAAAGAAAAATGCATCGAAATTGAGGAAGGGCCTGTAG
>NZ_JBFTQI010000891.1:0-2249 GCF_056398925.1 Pedobacter sp. 01T416_2 | reverse complement strand
GTTGTATCCTAGCGTCCATGACGGAATCTTTTTTGCCCGAACTTTTAATTTAACCGGTGCATTTGCTGCAATAAAAGGATTTTCGGGCATTGTCGATTTCACTAAGATAACGTTGTTTAAATTACCTTTATCTAATACTAAACCATAATTCCACGCCAATTCCGGACGGATTTCGTAATCTGTAAAACCAGCAACCGGATGTGTTTTGGTTACCTTATTTGCTGCCTTAATTTCTAATGCATACACAATAGGACCACGTTCTACACTAATGGAATTGTTTACTTGAGCCTGAGTCGTAATTTGCATCGGGAAATTCAGTTCTAATTGATCCTGATTTTTCCATTCGCGGGATATGGTAAACATTTCACCGGCTTTTACTCCTTTTAATATAGTTCCATTTAATTTAATACTTGGTTTTACACTCCACGCAGGGATTCTTAAAATCAATGGAAAGGATGTAGAAGTGGTAAGCCCCACTTTTAACCTAATCTGTTCTTCGAAGGGATAATTGGTTTCTTCGGTAATTTTTATTTTTTTATTGTTGGCTAACACAGTTTCTATTTCCATTGGGCCATAGGTAATTACTGCCAAGCCGTTCTCAGGGGTAGCCACTACACTACTTTTTACAAAATAAGGCCAGCCCATATGCATGTTATAGCGGCAGCATCCATAACCTGAATAGGGACTAGAAACAATCCCTGAACCATAATCTTGATTAAAGCCATGCTCCCCATGAATGCTTTGAACCTGATTGGGTAATGTATAATATGAATGGTTTTTAAAATCCCTGCTAAACTGAGCAGGTAATGCATTAAAGGCCACTTTTTCCAACTGATCGCCAATACTGACATCATGAATAACCTTTGCCGCAGTTTCTAAACTCTGCATCCATTCTACCACAGTACAGGTTTCTACTCCTTCTATGCTGCTTGTACCCGCCAGAAATTCAGTTCCTGAACCTAAACCTTCTGGCTGACCATGGTCGTGCATRATGTGCGCTATACCTTTGGAAAGTGCTTCAAGATTAGAAGCACGATCTTGAAGTTGAGCATAAAGCACTGGGAATTTTAAGGCTTGAGCTACATTAACCATATGTTTTGGCTGAAAATCATCACCAAAAAAGTAAAACCCGTTGTTGCTATAAATATCGATCCAAGGGTATGCCTGTTGTTTTAACTTTTCTACGAGTCGTAATAAATCCTGATTGCCGGTTTTATTGTAAAGCCAAATGGCTATTTCCATATTATCACCTGCTCTTGATTTACCCCATTCCTTTAACGGATCGCCATCAAGATTAGCCAGTTCATATTTGAAATATTTTGAGAGAAAAGGAATTACCCTTTTATCATTTGTGGCCTCGTAATAGCTTTGCAAAGCATACATCATTGGCATGCGTGGCCACCAATCTTTCATTTTCGGCGGGCCAAATAATCCGTTGGCTTGTTGATTGTTCAAAGTCCAATCAATGTACTTTTGTGCTTTTTCTTTTAGCGTAGGATCATCTAAGGTATAAGCCAATGCTACCAAACCTTTAACATAATATGGTACCCGCTCCCATCCATTCCCATCGCCTCCTAACCAATCGGAGTTTTTGCCCAGATTATCTTTTTCAGGGTATAGCTCTTCTGCCATTCCCGTTGCACCATCTCTTTGCTGCTCTAGTTGCTTTAACAACCATCCTTTGGCTTTAATACTCCCTATGGGCAATTGCACATAAACATGCTGTTTTAAGGGTTTTTTGTTGAATTCAGTTAAATTCTGGGCATTCAAAGTATGAATAGATAGACAGGAAACCAGAAAATAGATTGAGGTAAATATTCTTTTCATAAAAGGATTATTGGTTAGATAATATTTCATAAAACTAATAAATATGAGCGAATATTAAAACGATTTAGTAATCTTATATTCAAACAATTCAAAAAGCAATGTTAAGTTGGTTAAAGCAAACCTAAAGGCTGAAAATAATAAATTGAAAGGTAAAAAATTATACAGTTTGCAAGCCTGGAGGTTTACACCAGATTGTGATATATACCTATTTTTAACTTGCCAGGGTAAGCATTTGCCTTGTTCTGTCATCAAGCTTTTGGTTGAAACTGAGATTAGTTCTATATTAGATCTAGAGAGCGTTAATTTAGAATCGGGGGATAGCCATTGGTTATTCCCCGTTCTTATTTTTAAGCAAATATTTTATACTGAAATGCTTGTACAACTGGCAGAAATTACTTTCCAATCTTCTCTCACTTTACCCC
>NZ_JBFTQI010000890.1:0-2251 GCF_056398925.1 Pedobacter sp. 01T416_2 | reverse complement strand
GTTCATAGTTTCCCCAGGGATATTGAGAAACTACAGCAGTTTTTCTCTGCGAATAATAATCGTGCGAGTGTAAGGGCCATTCCGGGAGAAGGATTGGATATCCCGATCTGGATTTTAGGTTCGAGCACAGATAGCGCACGCTTAGCAGCAGAAAAAGGCCTCCCTTATGCTTTTGCCAGTCATTTTGCACCAGCTTATTTCGAACAAGCCATCGCAATTTATAGAAATAACTTTAAGCCCTCCCCATTTTTACAGGAACCTTATATAATGGCCTGCGTAAATGTGGTTGCTGCCGATACCGATGCAGAAGCTGAACGTTTATCAAGCTCGGTAAAGCGGATGTTCCTGGGTGTAATTACAGGTAAAAGAGAATTGTTAAAGCCTGCAGTTGATGATATCAATCAATATTGGGATCAGTTGGAAAAAGAAGCTGTAGAACAAATGTTGT
This sequence comes from Pedobacter sp. 01T416_2, assembly GCF_056398925.1. Taxonomy (NCBI): domain Bacteria; kingdom Pseudomonadati; phylum Bacteroidota; class Sphingobacteriia; order Sphingobacteriales; family Sphingobacteriaceae; genus Pedobacter; species Pedobacter sp. 01T416_2. Next base: position 1,803 of record NZ_JBFTQI010000890.1, on the reverse strand, counting down.
ATTATTCTTTTATTGGTAGTGCCGAAACCATTAGCGGGAATTTAGAAGCTTTTGTTGCAAAACATGGCGTAAACGAGATCATGAGCACCTCGCATATTTACGATCATCAGGCAAAATTGCATTCGAATAGAATTTTTGCCGGGTTGTTTGGGTAATTGTAGCGTACAAATCAATCATGTTCCCGTTGATAGCTGATTTACGCAGAACCTATTGCAATTTGCCATTAATCAGTTAAGAACATTAAGATTTTCGTAGCTCAGATCCTGCGATCGTCCTCCTGAACTTGTTTCAGGATCTATCCAACTTGGGTTATTTCTGCCACGGAAGCACAGATTTGCATGGAATTAAACTTATTCTTTTTGCTTTCAGCTTTAGTCTTTCCTACCATTAAGCAGTTAAGGGCATTAAGACTCTACTATAAATCATCAGCGGCAATCTTTTTAAATCTGCGGGAAATCAATCGAATAATATTCCCGCGGATATCGTTGATGCGCGCAGAATCTTTTCATCTTCCATTATTAAAGCCCCAATTCTATTATCCACATCATCTACTCTTTAAGATTTGTTAATACTAAGGGAATATTGGCCCCTTAGCTTTGCGCTTTATAAAGCGGCATCCCTTGGACAATTCATTATTTTCATCTTTACAACTTGGCGACCACCGGGCTATGGACGAAATCTACCAGACCTACTGGGAGAATGTTTTTGATGCGGCCTTTAAAAAAACGGGTGATGAGGCATTGGCACAGGATATTACACAGGATATTTTCATATCCCTCTGGGAGAACCGAACAGCGATTAGCCTAACAGGAAGCCTCGGTGCCTATCTTTATGGTGCTGTAAAATATAAGGTGATTAATTATTTCAGGTCAGGCAGCATTAAAGAATATCACCAAACTGCACTTAAAACACTAATGAATGAGCAGCATATTGCAGCAGCTGATGATAAACTGATTTTAAAAGAGCTTCATTTAGAAGTTGATGCCGCCATTGCACTTTTGCCCGTAAAAATGCAATTGGTATTCTCGATGAGCCGAAAACAGGAAAAATCCATCAAAGAAATAGCTTTAGAACTTGATGTTTCGGTTCAGACAGTAAAAAACCAGATTTCTGCAGCACTAAAATTGCTCAAAAAAAGCCTTTCCTATATCCTGCTCATTGCGGCTTTAATCGGCTTAACATAAAGTTAATTTATAGATAACATTCTTGGTTAGTACCGATCTGCTTTTCAACTGACATGTATTTAAATGACAGAAGAACAGGCAAAGGAACTGCTGCAGAAATATCTCAATAAGCAGGCAAGTCCGCAAGAGCAAAAAAAAGTTGAAGAGTGGTATGCCACGCTCAATCAGGAAAATATTGAATTGGCAGCCGACCGGAAAGTAGCAATAGGGCAGCAAATGTTTGTTCATCTTCAGGCCGCTATGCACCAAAAGCCAGAACATGGCAAAGTATTCAGATTACAGCCTTTTATCAGGGTTGCTGCCGCCGTACTCATCATCATTACACTGGGAATAAGCATTTGGAAACTCAATATCCCAGTGAAGCTCGAAAATCAGGTTACCGTAGTTACCGGAAGTACAGAACGGAAGCACATTACCTTATCAGATGGTTCGGTGGTTTTGTTAGGTCCGTCTGCAAAACTCTGTTATCCTAAAGCATTTGCTTCAAACAACCGCCAGATTGCATTAAAAGAGGGCGAAGCTTTTTTTGATATTACCCATCAGGAAAAAAGACCGTTTACGGTACATACTGCATCTGGGGTCGACATTCGGGTGTTGGGTACCTCTTTCAAGGTTAAGT
>NZ_JBFTQI010000889.1:0-2256 GCF_056398925.1 Pedobacter sp. 01T416_2 | reverse complement strand
CTACATTGGTAGCTGAAACCTCAGCATACTTGTTAATGGCTGCACTTAGTGCTTTTTTTACTCTATTATCCATGATTAAGATTTTTAGGATTTTAGGATGATAAGATTGTATGACCTGAACAACAAAATTGTAATTTCTTGCTTTAGTTTTTAAATTCTTATAACCTGTTAATTTATCAATATTTTTTTGAACTAATATGTTTTGAGACATGGTTAAGAACCTTATACCCCTAACCTTCAACCTTAATTCTCCCAGTATTGACTATTATTATAAACCAAAGTTACCTTCCCGGTAAGTTCTGTACCCAACAATGGACTGTTTGCCGATTTTGAATAATTGCTTGTGGCATTATACAACCACTTTTCTGTTGTATTGAAAACAGTAAAGTTGGCATCAGCATCTTCTTCGATTACCGGAATAGCTAAATTTAATAATTTACGTGGATTAATGGCCAATTTCTCTACAATTAAAGCAATATCCAATCCAGCCTTTAATAATAGTGGTAATACGGTTTGTAAAGCGATGATGCCGTAGTGCGCAATTTCGAATTCTACATTTTTAAATTCGATTTCTTCAGGACGGTGCTGGGAAGTAATGGCATCAATAGTTCCATCTTTTAAACCGGCAATTAGCGCCTTTACATCTGCTTTTCCACGCAGTGGTGGCTTAACCTTGTAGTTGCTGTCAAAATCGCTTAAAAGTTCTTCTGTAAACACCAGGTGATGTGCTGTTACATCGCACGAAACCTGAACGCCATCTTTTTTTGCTTTACGAATCAAAGCTACAGCCCCGGCAGTTGAAATATTGCTGATGTGGATTTTGGTTTCATTATAAGATGCCAGGAAAATATCGCGGGCAATATGCATTTCTTCAGCCAATGCGGGTAAACCTTTCATGCCCAACAGCACAGAGTTTTTACTCTCGTTAATCTGCGATTTGCCAGCTATGGATTTATTTTCGGGATAAACCATTAATAGTGCATCGAAACCTTTTGCATATTGTAATGCGCGGCTCATAAAACCATCGTCTTGTAAGGCTTTATCGCCATCTGAAAAAGCTACCGCACCTGCCTGTTGCATATCGAACAGTTCGGCAAGCTCCTTTGCCTCACGGCTCTGACTTATCGCACCAACTGGCAACACATCAACCAAATTGTTTTTGGCCCTATTGATAATGTATTCTACCTGAGATTTTGACTGCACAACCGGACTGGTTTGCGGCAATAAAGCTAAGCCTGTAAAACCTCCAGCTTTTGCCGTTGCGGTTAATGTTTGAATATCTTCCTTAGTTTCGAAACCCGGATCGCCAGCAACGCAGTTTAGATCGAAAAAACCTGGCGTTAAGAAAGCACCCTGAGCATCAAAAACAGTTTCGTTTTTATCGGCAGTTAATTTACCTATGTTTTTAATTTTGCCATTTTCTACCCGAACATCGCATTGTTGATTATTGAATTTACTTTGCGGATCGGTAATGGCTACATTTTTAACCAGGAGATTCATATTGTTTTCTTTGTGTTGTTAAAAAATCGGATGAGCAAAATTTCTGCTGCAATAAAAATCAGCGACAAAATTAGACAAAGTTTCCATAAAGTCTGCCCGATTTTATTAGTGCCGGCAATTAATTTAACGGCATCTTTATCGGTATCGAATATTTTGAGGTTGCCTTTGTCAGCCAACTGATTGAGTTCTGTTTTGTCTAAATAATGCATATCAGATTCTGTTCTGCCATTGTTGAAACTATAAACAGCAAGTAGTGAATCTGCAAGTTTCAGGTTATAAAAGCCTGCATTTTTTATCTGATCGGCAATGTAAATCAGCGTTTTCCCATTTGCCTGACGGATTTCAGGAATCGCCTCAAAACCATCTGCAGTAATTTTTAAGCTTTGGTTTTTACCCAGCGTAATCTTTTTACCCGCCAGGGCATTATCGTTACCGAGGTTGTAGTATAAAGGCGTTTCATTTCCTCCACTCAATGCCAAACGATATATTAAAGGCACGAACACCGGATGACGGGCTAAATTCCCGTCACTTGTATTAAGCCCTGAAGCAGATAAATAAACCTGCCCGTTACCTACGCCATATTTGGAGAAAAATGGTTTTCTGCCAGGCAATAACATAATATCTTCTTTATTGGAGGTGTTTTTCTCTACAAAAGAATAATAGCGGGAAACTGTTGGAAGATCAAGATTTTTAGGGATTTCCTCAAAAACAGTCTTGAAAATAGGGTTTTGCAGATCAATCTGATCAACCTTGCTT
>NZ_JBFTQI010000888.1:0-2260 GCF_056398925.1 Pedobacter sp. 01T416_2 | reverse complement strand
TCTACGAGGTAAGCACATTGCTTGATCAGGTGATCCAAAATGTGTCTGCTAACGGCACCGAAATCAAAAATGAAACCGGCTTTGATGATGCTGGCAACCCAACAATCGTCCGCTCTCCAAACTATTTCAACCCACCTGCCAATTCTGTGCAGAACGATTGGGTGACACTACAGACTTTCGATTATTTAAACCAGCTACTCACACTGCAGCAAGGAACGAATGCGCCAGCTACATTTATCTATGACCAGGCTGGGAATATTCGCTTTAAACAGGATCCGCAGGGAGCAGCAGACGGAAATTTCATTTATATAAAGTATGATCTCCTCTCCCGCCCTGTTGAAACCGGCTACATTGCGGGAACCTGGAACCAACAGCAGTTGCAGCAATATGCCAATACTAACCCACTCTGGCCACAGAATACGCCGACCTGGAGACAAAAGAACGTGTATGATGGAGGTGGTATTGGTTCAAATGCAATCGGCAGAATTTCTTCCATGCAAGCCAATAATGGTACTACCGGAACCGCAGATGTAACGGAAAACCTCGCTTACGATATTTTTGGCAATGTAATTTCCGACACCCTGACCGTGAATTCTTTTGATAGCGGTAACGACCGGGTTGTTAATTACGAATACAATGATTTTGGCACCATTACCCAAATTCAATATCCGAATGAAACCTATGACTATTCTATATTTTACCAGCTAAATTCATTGAACCAGATTACCGGCATTACAGACGAGATATCATCTCAGACACCGGGCCAATCGGGAACCAGTACGATCGGAAATTTCAGCTATGATGCAACGGGTACACCTTTGGAAAATCATTTGGCGCTCGCAAATGCAACTATCAAACAGACCTATGGTTTCAATGCACCAAACTGGTTGCTGAACATCAATAATCAGAACCAGGCAGGCTCAAGCCTTTTCCAGGAAACCCTTACTTATACATCGGGAGGCTATGGCGGCGCAGGATATTTTGATGGCACCATTGCTTCTTCTGCAGCCCAGGTTAGTGGCCAGGCCAATGACCAGCTACAGTATGCCTACGACTCCATTGGCCAGCTACAGAACGCGAAAGCCCTGACAAACCCACCAGCCAGCCCATCCGCGGCACCTGATGTAAGTTATGATTCAAACGGCAACATACAGAACTTTTCGGGCAGTAGTATCTCGTGTGCCTACGCCTATAACCAAGGTAGCCAACAGGTAAACACCATTAGTGACGTCAATAACTCACAGGTGATCGCRCAGTTTGGCTATAACCATAACGGGAACGCCATTTTAATGACCACAGCTGATTCAAAGATCAGCAAACCATTTGCCCTGGGCTTTACTTACGACCCTGCTACTATGCTGGCTGTAAGTATTGCAGATACCACACAGGGTGGTGCCACGTTGAATTTCACTTACGGTTGCCGTAACGAACGATTGCTAAAAACCGTTACGGGAGGATCTACGCCTGCCGGCACAAAATTATATGTCCGGGGTACGAGCGCAATGCCATTACAGGAGATCTTTATCAGTGCAGATGGAAAAACAAGGTCCTCTGTGAACTATGTCTATGGTCCTGGTGGACTTATCGCTATGCGAAAGTTTGACGGTACTACTCTTGATCTGTATCATATCCTAAAAGATCATCTTGGGTCTGCGAGGGCGGTTATCGATCTCACTGGCAATGTGGTTGCCTCATACGAATACCTCACATTTGGCGCTTTGTCGAATGTCAATGAGCCGAGTCCCGGGTTCCTGTCTTATCTGTACACCGGTCAGGAATTTGATTCGGAAATAGGATTGTACAACTACAGGGCCCGTTTCTACAGTGCTGCCATCGGAAGGTTTATAGCAACCGACCCTGGTCGCCAGTATTTCAGTCCTTATATCTACGCATCCAACAATCCGGTGTTGTTTATTGATCCAACCGGTATGTTCTCTATCGGTAGTTTCTTCAGTGCCATCGGAGGAATAGTTATTGGAGCTGTAGAAATCCTAGTAGGTGTTGTTATCGACGTGGCGGCTGCTGTTATCGATGTACTTACGGTTGGATTGGGCACACCAGCTTCCGTTGGAATGGCGGCACTTTCCGGCTTTTTCTACGGAGCCGGTGTGAGTTCGATTACCTATTCGGCTTTTCACTTCGATGATTTTAGCTGGAAAGATTATGGTATCCAGATGGGCATTGGTGCGCTTACTGGCGCATTAAGCGGAGGTTTTGGAGCTGGTTTGGGTATTGCAGCAAAATCAGCCCAGGTAGCACT
>NZ_JBFTQI010000887.1:0-2263 GCF_056398925.1 Pedobacter sp. 01T416_2 | reverse complement strand
CATTCCTTAAATGGTAAAAACAGATAACTAACCTAAATTTTTTTAATGATCTACAAATAAAGTAATCTATTAAAACAAAAAACGGCCGATAAATCAATATCGGCCGTTTGTCTTAAACTGGTGTTAACTTATTTCTTCTCAGCAATATATTTATCACTGAACTTTTTATCCAACTGTTTGTGTAGATTATCAAGATTAATATCCCTACCCTGAATAAAAGCCTGCTCCACTTTGTTGGTACGCATATCTAAAGCATCACCGGCAGAGATAAAGAAAGTAGCATCTTTGCCAGTTTCGATACTGCCCGTGGTTTTATCAATGCCCATCGCTTTTGCAGCGTTTAAGGTAATGGTTGATAAAGCTTTTTCTTTGTCCAAGCCCCAAGCCGTAACCGTACCGGCCATAAAAGGTAGGTTGCGCTGTTGCCAGTAACCATCAATACTCAATACCACATTTAAGCCTGCATTAGCCAATATTGCAGCATTTTTGTAAGGCATATTTACATCGTCGTCATTGTTGTTGGGTAAAGCATGAGGCTGTTTCACCACCAAGGTTATGTTGTTATCTTTCAGGAAATCGATGATCAGGTAAGCTTCGTCTGCACCGGTGATTACTGGCGTGATGCCAAATTTCTTAGCGAAATTAACGGCTGCTACAATATCCTTCTGACTATCGGCCGCGATGAATAATTTTTCGTTACCAGCGAATACTTTTTTCATCGCTTCGAATCGGGTATTAATTACTTCTGGTTTGCCCATTTCCGAATAGGCTTTTGCCTCGGCAAAGAAGGATATTAGCTGCACAATGGCAGCCTGCGTTCTTTCTGCTAAGCTTTCTGGCGATTGTTGCGGTCTGCCGAAAGCACCAAAACCACCTCTGAAACGTGGCGTAACTGGCCAGGTCATGTGCATGGCATCGTCGGTTTTAAGTGCTGCATCTTCCCAGTTCCAGGCATCGAGCTGAACAACTGATGAACTGCCCGAAACTGTACCGCCTTGTGGTGTTGGTTGAGCCATTAACACGCCATTGCTACGCAAGGTAGCCGGAACTTTCGAGTCGGTATTGTAAGCCACAATAGAACGGATGTGCGAGTTGAAATCGCCGATTTCCTGAAAATCCAATGTTGCTTTTACGGCTTCAATTTCGGTTAAACCCAGGTTGGTGGTTGCGGCAATAATGCCTGGGTAAATATGTTTACCTGTAGCCACAATGCGCATTACATCATCCTGTGGAACCTGTCCGTTGGCGGTAACCGAGATAATTTTTCCGTTGCCAAAAAGGATGGTGCCGTTTTCGATCACTGTTCCATTGCCAATATGCACGGTTGCACCTGTAATGGCAATGGTTTTGCTTTGTTTTTTAGCTGGCGATAGGTTTGCCTGTGCAAAACACATTAGGCTTGTTGCCGATAAAGCCAGACTGAATAAATATGTTTTCATGTTAGTGTGCATGTTCTTTCTCGGTTAATTCTGCTGAATAGTTTTCTAAAGTTTCGCAATTGTACAGGCGTGGTGCATCACCCAATGGGCGTTGTGTACGGCTACCTTTGCTTTTGCTCTCTAACATCTTTTGGATCAAGCGTGCTTTCTCTGCTTGTTGTGTTTTAATTACCAACGCATCTTTCTCTATATCCCAATAAGGAACACCATCTACAAAAGTTTTTTCTGCCCTGGCATAGATAGAAAGCGGATTGGCGGTCCAGATCACCACATCGGCATCTTTACCTGCTTTTAAACTGCCCACCTTATCATCAATGTGAAGCATTTTTGCCGGGTTTAAGGTTACAAACTTAAAAGCATCTTCTTCAGGAACGTTACCGTATAAAACTGATTTTCCTGCTTCCTGGTTTAAGTGACGGGCCATTTCGGCATCATCAGAATTGAAAGCCGTAGTTACACCAACATTATGCATAATTTTTCCATTGTAAGGGATGGCTTCGGCCACTTCGTTTTTATAAGCCCACCAATCGGAGAAGGTAGAACCTGCAATGCCGTGCGCTTTCATTTTATCGGCTACTTTGTAACCTTCTAAAATGTGCGTAAAGGTATTGATCTTGAATCCTAAGCTATCAGCCACATGAATTAACATATTGATCTCGCTCTGCACATAAGAGTGGCAGGTAATGAAACGTTTGTTGTTCAAAATCTCAACAATAGCATCTAATTCTAGATCTTTACGTACGCTGTTACCTTTCACTGATAAAGCTTTTTCATATTCTTTTGCACGGGTAAACTCATCCACAAAAGTTTGCTCAACACCCATA
>NZ_JBFTQI010000886.1:0-2273 GCF_056398925.1 Pedobacter sp. 01T416_2 | reverse complement strand
CTATTATGCAAAGCTCCAATAGCGGTAACGGCTCCTTCATTGTTTGTGCCGATGTCTGTTTTATTGAAAGCCGATGTTACTGTTGGAACATACCATTTATTTTCTATTTGCTTCAAAACAAGTTCCTCATGGTTAAAAAGATCAACATAATGAGTGTCAGGTTTGTTATCGACAGCAAATAACGCATCGCTAAATCCTTCTGGGACAAGGCTAAAAACCGTGTAAACCGTTTTGTTTGGTTTATCCCAACGATTAACAAAAATATTGTCCTTAAGTGTTGACAACAATGGAGTATAATTTTGACTGATAAAATTTGAAGTATTCTCTCTCAATACTCGAGATGTTTTACCCAATAAAACAAATTCTTCATTAACCCACTCCGGAATCCCTGGTGCAAATTGATTTATTTCGGTGCCATATCCATTAAAAAAGGAAAGGTAAATTTCACGGTTTATGCGTTCTTGACCAAAATCGGCAACTCTAAAAATAGCAAAGTCCGGTTTGATAAATTTATTTAAATTCAACATCGGTGGATAGTATAATGCATTATGTACTCTCCCTGATGGGATACCCTGCATATCTTTTGGAACAGCCATTCCTTCACTATACATAATAACACCCGGTTGTGCGTGATCAGCCGCATCCTGTAATTCCTTACTGGATCCTCCTTGGGTATCCAGAACTACTCCATCAATACCTACTTTTTTAATTATGTTTGTCATACCATCAAAATGTCCTTCGTCACTGCGCGTACTTCCGTCCCAAGGATTGTAACATATAAAAAAATGGGTGCCTAATGAATGGCATAAATTTGATATTTCATGTAATTTATCAAAACCGCCAGGCAAGTCCCTAAACATATCCCATTGATTGCGTTGATCCATCCCCAGGGTTGGCCATGTTGGCCAAATACCATATACATCGCTTCCTCCATATAGCTTCTTGGCGCTTTCAAGAAATTCTTTTACGTGATATTGCCCATCTTTATAATCGTAAAAACGACGATCCCAAGTCATCATCAAGTTAACAACATATTTATTACGGAACCATTGCAAATCTTTTCTGCCCATTATTGAATTGTCAAACGTGCCTGGTTCCACATCGTACAACATGCGTTTCTGAAACATTACCCGCAATCCTTCCTGCCAATCTCCTTGATAATCATCAGCCCAAAGCGTATAAGTTACCTCTCCTGTATTAGGATACAGCACCGTTTCAAAACGATGAATTTTACCATTTTTTACGGATTTTCTATCACGTCTCATTAATGCACAAACACCTTTGTCTCCATTTGCAGGTATTGCAGAGAAACCTAAATCCCAAGCATTATCAGGTACAATTACGTTAACGGGAGCGAAGCCTGGACGAAATAAATAGGTACGTGACAATTCATGCTTTCCCTTACCTGTTATGTATGTGTGATTAACAGATTCTCCAAATGGCACAACATTATGGAGCATTAAAGTATCTTTACTTATGTTTTTAAAAGTAATAGTTGCTTTAACTCCGTAGCTATAATCAATTTTAGAGTAGCTTATACTTATTTTATTTGCGACTTCTGTTGCATTATTGTTTGCTTTACCCTGATCTGAATTGAAAGCATCTTCACTAATCTTGAACGAAAGTAAAGGCAAATGTTTCCCGTTAATCATCAAGCCCCCTTGGCTTGTCAAAACAGCTGTCTTTATCGATTGTGCTTCAGCAGATACCGTCAAAAGAAAACAGATAATTAGTGTACTAATTTTAAGATATTTATTCATGATGTATTTTAATAGTGATTTATTCAGATCTATTTTCTTTCTTTATTCAGCATCTTTTACACAACGAAAGCCGATAGTCGCTGCACGTTCATAACCTGGCGATACTCTTAATTGATTCTGGCGACGTACCAAAGGTTTTGCGCCCCCCTCAACATACCACCAACTTGCTTCTGGTTTAAAATAAGACCCGCCTTTCATAATAAATATTTTTGTGGTCCCTTGGAAATATTCATCATTTGTCATTTGCCAAATACAACCTGTAAGATCTTCAACTCCAAATTGATTTGCTCCTTGGGGATACTTTCCTACTGCTGTAGGAATCCCATTTCCTAAATTGCATTTTTCTCCTTTTTCATCAGGTATATTTCCCCATGGCCATAAACGACCATCAGAACCTTGAGCAGCATACAACCACTCTTTTTCAGTAGGTAAACGTTCTCCGGCCCAAGCTGCATAAGCCTTTGCATCTTCCAACGCAACATAACATACAGGGTAATTCTCTTGCCCTTGAGG
>NZ_JBFTQI010000885.1:0-2280 GCF_056398925.1 Pedobacter sp. 01T416_2 | reverse complement strand
GAGCTGGTATGTGAGGTCGCTTTTACAGAAGTAACTGATGATGGTGTTTTTCGCCATCCGTCTTTTCAGGGCATGCGTGAAGATAAAAAAGCCAAAGAGGTGGTAAGAGAAATAGAAGTGCCAACAGAGAAAATTGTTGACGACACCAATGAAGAAAACCCACATGCACAGGCAATAAAGGCGCCAAAAAGTAAAATACCTAAAACTTTGTTGAACCCGAAAGATGAAACACAGGTAAGGAAAATTAAAGGCCACGAGCTTAAATTTACCAATCTGAGTAAAATTTATTGGCCCGAAGATAAAGTAACCAAAAGAGATATGTTTAACTACTATTATCAGGTTGCTGATTACATTTTGCCTTACCTGAAAGATCGCCCACAGTCGCTTAACCGCTTTCCGGGCGGAATTCATGGCAGTAGTTTTTACCAGAAAGATGTTAAAGGGAAAGCACCAGATTGGGCTGAAACTTTTCCTTATGAAAATGGTGAAGGCGAAAAAAAAGAATACCTTGTTGGAACAGATGAAGCTTCATTACTCTGGATGGCGAGTTTAGGCTGTATAGAAATGAATCCGTGGTTTAGCCGGGTGCAAAGTCCCGATAATCCTGATTACTGTGTAATTGATTTAGATCCTGATAAACATACCTTTGATCAGGTGGTTGAGGCAGCGCTGGAAACAAAAAAAGTATTAGATGCCATAAATGTACCCAGTTATTGTAAAACATCAGGTTCAACCGGAATGCATATTTACATTCCTTTAAATGCCAAATATAGTTATGAGCAAAGCCAGATGTTTGCCAAAATAGTGGTTAACCTGGTGCATAATCAAATACCAGAATATACTTCGCTTGAGCGCATGGTAGCGGCCCGAAAGGGAAAAATGTACCTCGATTTTTTACAGAATAGACCAGGGGCAACCATAGCCGGGCCTTATTCTTTACGACCAAAAATTGGAGCAACGGTATCAATGCCATTGCATTGGGATGAAGTTAAACCGGGTTTAAAAATGAAAGATTTTAATATTTTTAATACCATCGATCGTTTGAAAGTTGAAGGAGATCTGTTTAAAGGTGTACTGGGAAAAGGAATCGATTTAGTTAAGGCTATTGACAAAGCTAAAAGTGTTTTTGGATAAAGCTCACGATCTTTTCCTGCTTTCATTATATTTGGAAAAAATTAAAAAATGATCGCACACCACGTTTTATTCTGGCTAAAAGCCGATACCACCGATGAGCAGAAAGTTGCTTTCCGCAATGGCTTACAAACATTAGAAAATATTGAAGTTGTTAAAACTTTTCACATTGGTTTACCAGCACCAATTGAGCGTGCTGTGGTAGATACCACTTATACATTTAGCCTCCTGCTGTTATTTGAAGATTTAGCTGCGCATGATGTTTATCAGGTTCACCCATTACATAAAGCTTTTCTGGATGAATTCAGGGTTTACTTCGAAAAGGTTGTAATTTACGACGCAGAATAAAAGAAATACCTCCGACAAAAATCGGAGGTATTTTTTTGTCGCTATTTTTAATAAATTGAATTTATTATTTGGAATTATTCTAAATAATAAGATATTTGTTAAATCTATCGATAATTTGAACTGTTAAAGCCATGTGTAAAACCATCGTACTTGCTCAAAACGAAAACATCACCATTGCTCAATGCAATAATTGCAAAGTTTTAAATATATGGCGCTCGGGGGTTTTAATGAACTTTTCTTTTGATCAGTTTGATGCTTTTTATGCGGCTACCAAAAAACTAGATTTCGACGATTATTTAGAGAATAGACCCGATGGGAGGCAGGTTGTTATTTTATCAACCCCATTTCCTGATATCAGTTTAGTTTTTACAAGAGAAGAATGGTACGAATTTTTTACTAAAATAGACGAAGCGTTGTACATGAAACGGGTTTATGAGATTGTGTATTACTAATTAACACTACAATTTTGTATGTTTGTTTCTTATTTATAAGTAATTTACGATACTACAAAACCAAAGCCTTTTTGATTACGTAAATACTTCAAACTGCAATCTTATGGAAAAAACAGCTACATTAATTAAAAGAGCATCCCTCAACGTAAATCAGTTAGATAGCATTAAAATTGGTGATTTATTATCTGATGAATATGGTAAATCGGGTAAAGTGTATGAAATCGAAAAAGTAAACCGCCATGGTGAATTTCATTATTACTTTAAATTATTTAAATCGGGTACCATCCTAATTATTCTTTAATTCCTTTCATGGTTAAATAAACCGGTAGGTAATATTATTGGTGTAAGG
>NZ_JBFTQI010000884.1:0-2285 GCF_056398925.1 Pedobacter sp. 01T416_2 | reverse complement strand
GAACAAATACAATACGTAACTGCCCCTAAAGTAGAGGATAACCGTAAAAAATATTGCCGTTTCAAGAAAAACGGAATTAAATACATCGATTACAAGGATGCAAATTTCTTGTTGAAATTTATTAACGATCAAGGTAAATTATTACCACGCCGTTTAACTGGTACTTCGTTAAAATTCCAACGTAAAGTGGCTCAGGCAGTTAAACGTGCCCGTCACATCGGTTTGTTACCTTTCGTTGCTGATCAATTAAAATAGGAGGCTAGAGATATGGAAATTATTTTAAAACAAGATATTAAAGGCCTTGGTGAGAAAGATGATGTAGTTACAGTAAAGCCAGGTTATGGCCGTAACTATTTAATCCCTCAAGGATTTGGAGCATTAGCTACTTCTTCTGCTAAAAAAGTTTTAGCTGAAAACTTGAAGCAAGCTGCTTTTAAACAAGATAAAATTAAGAAAGATGCTGAAGGTGTTGCTGAGCGTTTAACTGATGTTAAACTTTCAATTGGTGCTAAAGCAGGCGAAAGCGGAAAAATCTTCGGAGCGGTTAACACCATCCAGATTGCTGAAGCATTAAAAGCACAAGGCTTTGATGTAGACCGTCGTCGTATTACTTTCGAAACTGAACCTAAATTTGTTGGCGAATATGTTGCTAACTTAAACTTACACAAAGAAGTTAAAGTTCAGGTTCCTTTTGAAGTAGTAGCTGAATAAGCATTCTTTAAAGAATCAATAGAAATGGCCTTTCGATGAAAATCGGGAGGCTATTTTTTTGGTATAACAAATAAGGGTGGAAGAAAGAAGATTTCGATAGTATTATAGGTTTTGTTCTGTTAGCCAAGAAGAATATTCTGCTATGCGTGTCCCCAGATAGTATGGAAGGTTTAATAAGAGATATGGCTTGCCTGCTGGAGTAATTGTTTTTTCAAGCTTAAACTCGCCTCCATATACCCTAATGGCAAAAGGATGTTCTGAGGCATCTATGAATTGATGAAGCGATCTTAAGCTTCCCGTACTGCCCGATTTTATTTCAATCGGTATTACAATCTTTTTATAGGCATAAATTAAATCAACTTCTGCATCAGACTGTTTTTTTTCTCTTACCCAAAAATTAGGCTTATGAGAAGATATACGCTCAACTGAAATCAGTTCCTGAGTAAATAAATGTGGAATAACGGCTCCTTTGTAAGCTGAACTTAAATCATCTAAAGCAAGCATTTCTCCTTGGATACCYAATGAGTAGTTGACTAATCCTGTGTCTAAAAATTGTAGTCTTGGTGATTTTTTTAAATCAGGAATAATTGGGACTTCAGTATTGGTAGATGGGTATATTAACCGGATAATTTTTGCATCATCTAATATCCTAAAAGCCTCTCCAACCTCTCTTGATTTATAGTTCGAATTGCCGAAACCTTGAAAAACAACACGCTTATCGAGAAAAAGATGAGCAGTACCTATTATATGGTTAATCGTTCTTCTCGCTGTATCATTCTGGGTGTATTTTTCTATGTCATTCTTGTAAGTTGCCCAAATGCTTTCGTAAACAATAGGCAGATCTGAAAGGTTATGTTCTTCTGAATCGGTTTTTATTATTTCAGGCATGCCTCCGATAATGGCATATCTATGAAAGGCTTTTAATAATAATTTATGCGCAACGGCTTTTACAGGGGTTTGAAGCAGATATTTTAATAGATCATCTTTTTGGTTAGCTTGAAGGTATTCTTGAAAATTTAAAGGATATAAGTATAAAAATTCGACTCTGCCAACCGGAAAACTTTTTACTTTTTGTAATACAAACTCCAAAAGAGAGCCTGCACTGATTACATGCAGTTCAGGAATTTCTTCGTAAAAATACCTTAGCATTTGTATAGCTTTCGCACTTTCCTGAATTTCATCAACAAAGAGCAAAGTTTCAGCTATCTTATCTGATTGAATCCCATGTCCCAGCAATAGTGCTTCAACAATACTTTGTACATCTTCAAAATCATCAAAATATTGACGGTGTGCAGGCTTCTCCAGATTAAGAAAAATAGTATTAGGATAGTTTTTCGCAAAGTCCTTGATCAGTGTTGTTTTTCCTACCTGACGTGCCCCTCGAATAATTAGAGGTTTCCTATTTTTGCTGTTTTTCCATTGAGTTAAGTTTTCTTCAATGGATCGTTTAAATGCCATTATTTTTTATTTTGTAACAAAGTCAACCCAAATATAGTATTTTTTTGTAACAAAGTCAGGTCATATTTTATTGAATTTTGTAATAAAGTCAGGGCATTTGATTGCATTTGATTGTG
>NZ_JBFTQI010000883.1:0-2287 GCF_056398925.1 Pedobacter sp. 01T416_2 | reverse complement strand
CTCCAATTGTTTTTGCTGATGCGAAGTTAAGGGCTCAGGATTTTAAGATCAGGAACAATAAACTTTCCCTATCTGTTTATCAGAATAGTGAAATTAAATACAAGGATCTTCAAAGCGATCTTACCGGCGTTTATCAGCACAAAAACATTTTAACCGTTGTAGAAACCCTCGCTGTACTTAACGAGAAAACAGAAATTAAAATCAATCAGGAAGCGATTTATAAAGGAATAAGCCAGGTTAAAAAGCAAACTGGTTTACAGGGGCGTTGGCAAACCTTGAGTAAAAATCCTTTAGTGATTTGCGACACCGGCCATAATGAAGCTGGCATTGCCGAGGTAATCAAAAACATCGCACAAACCCCTTATCAAAACTTACATGTTGTTTTTGGTATGGTTAAGGACAAAGATATTTCGAAAGTTTTATCCTTGATGCCTAAAAATGCGACTTATTATTTCTGCAAACCAGATTTAGAACGTGGTTTAGCAGCGGATGAACTTAAAGAACAGGCTGCAACATTTAACTTAAATGGAAACAGTTATGCATCGGTAATCGAGGCAAAAGAAAAGGCTATTCAATCTGCCGATTCAAAAGATCTGGTTTTTATTGGCGGAAGTACATTTGTAGTGGCCGAAGCGATATAAAATCTTTACACAAACTTCAAAGTAGCTTTACCTAAATTTATTACTTTAGCCCTTTAACTAAAACACAATGAAGAAAATATCCTGTCTAATCTTTTCCATTTCTATTTTTTCGATCGCACTCACCTCAGCCCAAACTAAAAAACCTTCCACAACACAACCTAAAGCATTCCCTGCCGAGGTGGCCCGCCCTAAATTGGTGGTTGGCTTAGTGGTTGATCAAATGCGTTGGGATTATTTATATCGCTACTATAACCGCTATACCAATGGTGGCTTTAAAAGATTAATTAATGAAGGTTTTTCTGTAGAAAATACTTTTATTCCTTATACACCAACTTATACGGCCTGTGGCCATACCTGCATTTATACAGGTTCTGTTCCGGCAGTTCATGGCATTATTGGTAACGATTGGTACGATCCTGAAACCAAAAAGAATGTGTACTGTACAGAGGATTCTTCTGTATCAACTGTAGGCAGTAACMCATCTTCTGAAGGAAATATGTCGCCAAAAAATATGCTAACCACTACCATAACCGATGAACTGAGGTTAGCTACAAATTTTAGAGGTAAAGTAATTGGTATTTCATTAAAAGATAGGGGGTCGATCCTTCCTGCTGGCCACGCGGCAAATGCAGCATATTGGTATCAGGGTAGCACCGGAAACTGGATTACCAGTACTTATTACATGAAAGAAGTGCCAACATGGATTGCCGATTACAATAAATTGAAATTGGCAAACAAGTTCTATGCAAAAAACTGGGAAACATTGTATCCAATGAATACCTATGTTAATAGCACAGCAGATGAGAAAGCATACGAAGGCAAAGCGAGCACATTCCCTCATCAGCTCACCCAAAATATTGATAAAAACTTCGATGCCATCAGAAGCACGCCTTATGGTAATACCATCACGTTAGATCTTGCCAAATTAGCGATCCTTTCTGAAAATTTAGGACAAGATAACATTACCGATTTCTTAGCGGTAAGTTGCTCATCTACTGATTATGTTGGTCATGCTTATGGTCCGAACTCAGTAGAAGCAGAAGATACTTATTTACGTTTGGATAAAGATTTCGAAGAGTTTTTCAACTACCTGGATAAAAAAGTAGGTAAAGGAAATTACACGGTATTTTTAACTGCCGATCATGGTGCTGCGCATGTACCAGGCTTTATGCAAGAAAATAAATTGCCTTCGGGCGTAGTGAGTGACCGTGATATCGCAAACAAATTAAATGCTTACTTAAATGATAAATTTAAAGTAAACAATGTGGTTTTAAAATCTCAGAACAATCAGATCATTTTCGATCATGATAAAACCGATAAAGGTGATGTAAGTTTTGATGTAATTAAATCGGCATCTGTAGAATTCTTAAAAAGATTAGACGGTTTCCAAAATGCAGTTGATATTGCTAAAATATCGCAAAGCACACTTCAGGAAATCCAGAAAAAGATGATTACCAATGGATACAATGCGCGCAGAAGCGGCGATATCTACTATGTTTTACAACCAAACTGGTTTAACGGTGGTAGCACAGGTACCACACACGGAAACTGGAACCCATACGATTCGCACATTCCATTGGTTTTTATGGGCTGGGGAATCAAAGCTGGAGCATCCAATAAAACACATTACATGACTGATATTGCAC
>NZ_JBFTQI010000882.1:0-2290 GCF_056398925.1 Pedobacter sp. 01T416_2 | reverse complement strand
TAAGGCTATTGATCAGAATGAATTGGATAAGTTTCAACTCTTCTTTGAAGAAGGGAAATTTAAAGAATTGGATCTTTACAAACAAAATGAAAAATATGAATTAATTGATTCTTTAGCAGTTATAAGTGAAGAAGATGAAATTATTTTGATTAAGCAGAATCCATGGGGTAGGTTTAAGGTTGATAATTTAGCATGCGCTGATCAAAAACAATTAGATTATAGTTTGAATAACGGCGATACAGGAAGTTATCCGCTAGATATTAATAATACTGTTTATAATCTCTTTTCTAAATTCATTGAAATAGGTATTACAACCTAAACTTTATCCTGCAACAACAATTTGATTACATTTTTTAGTGCCGGGTTCCGGTTAGATTCTTTCCAGATCATGTAAAGTTCTGTTCTTTGCGGAATATGGGTAAGCTCTACAAACTTTACGTTTTCCTGATAGCCATATTGCAGGGCGGTGGGTACAATGGCAATGCCCAAACCTTCTTCTACCAGTTTGTAAATGGTTAACGCATTAACCGATTTGTGATAGGTTTTGGGTTTAAAGCCATGATCCTCGCAAATGCTCATCATTAGGTCGTAATAGAATGGACTGTCATCACTAGAGAAAAAGATAAAGGGTTCATTGCCCAATTTTTTTACCGCTTCAAATGATGCCTTTTTCATGGGATGACTTTTAGGCAATACAAGGGAAAAAGTATCCTGATGGATCATGTGTTTAGAAATGCCAGGTTTAAACTGTTGCATCCTTACAAAACCCATATCAAGCATGTCTTTTTCCAACAGTTCGATCTGTAACTTATTGGGCATTTCGTCCAGATTTGTTCTGATTTCTGGAAAATCTTTGTTCAGTTTAAATATAACTTCGGGGACGATTTTTTGTGCTGCTGAGCCTAAAAAACCAATTCGAAGTTCGCCCTGTTTGCCTTCATTAATATTGCTGATCTGTTTTTTAATGTTTTCGATATGGCTGAACAGAAAATCTACCTCATCTTTTAGGTACAGGCCTGCTTCGGTAAGCTCCACCTTTTTCTTATTGCGATCGAACAATGGGGCGTTAAAAATTTCCTCCATCTGTTTAATCTGCCGGCTCAGGCCTGGTTGAGAAATAAAAAGGCGATCTGCGGCCTTTCTAAACTTCAGTTCCTCGGCCAAAACCTGAAAATATTTTAAGTGCCTAAGTTCTATCTGATAACCCATGGTTATTACATGATGATGTAATTGGTATTTATAGGTATCAARTATAGAGCTTATTTTTGTTTAAAACCTTTTTAACATGAGCGAGCAACAGATTTTTAATTATGGAACAGATCATTTAACCGCTAAACTGGCTTTGGCCATCAGCAATGGCGAGATAAAAGGAATATTGAGCCAGGATACCCGCAATAAAGTACTGGAAAGTAGTAAGGTAGTTGAACGGATAGCGGTTTCAGGTAAAGCCGTTTACGGCATCAATACCGGTTTCGGACCACTGTGTACCTCCATGATTTCGGCGGTTGATACCCGTAAATTACAAGAGAATATTTTGAAAAGTCATGCTGTTGGTGTTGGAGAGCCGATAGATAGTGAAATATCAAAACTGATGTTGGTTTTAAAACTACAGGCTTTAGCGCAGGGATATTCAGGTATTAAAATCGAAACGCTCGATCGAATGATCTGGTTTTTAGAAATCGGTGCTATACCGGTAGTACCCAAACAAGGCTCTGTTGGTGCCTCCGGCGATCTTGCTCCTTTATCTCACCTCTTTTTGCCTTTAATTGGCTTAGGAAAAGTTCATTACAAAGGTGAAATTATTGCTACAGCTCAGCTTTTACAAGAATATCAGATGAGTCCGCTGCAGTTGGGGCCAAAAGAAGGCTTGGCCCTCATTAATGGTACCCAGTTTATCGCTGCGCATGCCGTTAAAGTGGTACAGCGATTAGAAAATGTGCTGGCTTCAGCCAATATCATTTCGGCGATGATGATCGAAGGACTACAAGGCTCTGAAAAACCTTTTCATGCACAGCTTCATCAGCTTAGGCCTTATCCGGCAAATATTGCGGTTGCCGGGCAAGTACGTAAACTGTTGCGAGGTTCTGAAATTATGAAATCGCATGCCGATTGCGCCAAAGTACAGGATCCATATTCATTAAGGTGTATTCCACAAGTACATGGAGCTTCCAGAACGGCATGGATGCATTTAAAAGAAGCTTTAGAAATCGAACTGAATTCGGTAACGGATAACCCTGTAATATTTAATGACGATTTAACGATCAGCGGCGGTAATTTTCATGGTCAGCCA
>NZ_JBFTQI010000881.1:0-2290 GCF_056398925.1 Pedobacter sp. 01T416_2 | reverse complement strand
GATTAGAACATAGCGATTACATTACTTAATTTACACATTATGTTGCAAATGTGGTTGTCAGTCGTCCTCGTTATAAATAAGGATGATTGGAATTAATTACTAATAAGAAATTTAAGGTATTTGAACGATAAGTTCGTCATGCTGAATTTATTTTACAAGTAGAAGTAGCATTTTCAATTGTCTTGTAGCTACTACGTGGTCAGCATCTATTTTGCATTAAGACCCTGAAATAAATTACCTTCGGTGAGCTCGCTAAGGCTCGGTTCAGGGTGACGACCGACTTATTATAGCGATAAATCAATCCTCCACAATCAGCTGACTTACCGGGTTTTTAATTACATGTAAGCCATCGCTGATCAATTTCGTATGATCAAGCTCCCTGCCAGCTTTTATTTCCAGATAGACCTGAATTTCCTTTTCCAGCTGATGATAAATCTTTTTATGGTAAATAATCTCCAGGATTTCCAATGCACAAAGCCAATCCTGCCTATGGTTCGATTTTAGTTGTGCGAAAATTTCGGCAAGTTTATCCAAACCTTCGCCACTTTCCCTGATCTCTCTAACCGTTTGGTATAAACCGTGCAGTTTTAAAGTCTTATCATCATAAGTAATCTGATGTGTTTTTTCATTACTAATTAACGTAATTTCTTCGTAAGCGTCTTTATCGGCAGCTCCATTAAAAACTGAAACAATGGTTTCGCCTATCGCCATATCATAAATGCCCCATTCGGGTTTAAACAAGATATTTCCATTGCGCTCTGTAACTGTACAGTCTTTAAAGCCAATTAAAAGGAGCTTGTTGCTATCGGTAATAATGTCCTTAATCACACCAATTACTTTAATGCCGCTTTCAAATAAAAGTTCAGTTTTTTCACCTGTAATTATCCCTAAACCCTGTAATTCAGCTATACTATAATCTTCCAGTGCTTTTGGAGCATCTTTTAACCGACCAACAGGAGATGAAAAACCATCAGCGTGGTAATCTTTCCCATGGCCGCTCAATTGTTTTCCGTTAAAAGCCAATGCCGAAGGACCGGTTGTTTTAATAAAGGTTACCTCATCTTTTGTACCCACACCAATATCGGTAAATGCACCGCTTACCTGTAAGCCCGAACTATAAACCGCTGTGGCTACATTTTTACAGGCAATTGCTTTCATAATGCTTTCTGTGCCGCCTTTTCTAAAGGCCATGGTATTGGCAAAGGTTTCCAAAACATCAATAAGATTATGGAATGTTTCGGTTACAAAAAGCTGCGGCTGTGGCTTGGTAATATCGTAAGCGTAATTAATCGTATCGATATTATACCAAAGTTTCTCCACATCTTTTTGCATACAGGTTGCACTTTCACCAATAGAAGAAAGCAAACCAGCACCATAAATTTTTGGGTTTTCTAAAGTGCCAATCAAACCATACTCAACCGTCCACCAGTGCAAGCGACCAAGTAAAGCCATTTCAGAAGGTTCGCCCATGTTTTCGCTGATGTAGCGCAGCTCTTTTTCTGCCTTGGCAATCTGAAACTCATCTGTATCTATGGCTTCCTTCAGAATCGATAGTTTCCTAATGGCCTCGTAAAGTTCAAAATCCTTTGCCGAAAACATGGCTTTTGCACCAATTGAGCCAAAATAACTTAAATAATTATTGTAATCCGTATCGGCAATAATAGGTGCATGGCCAGCACTTTCGTGTATAATATCTGGGGCTGGTGTATATTCAATGTGATTAATCTGGCGGATATCGGCAGCAATTACCAGTACACGGTAAGCCTGATATTCCATAAAAGCAGCTGGCGGAATAAATCCATCAACAGTAACGGCGCCCCAACTAATCTTGCCCAGATTGTCGTTCATGGTTTGCAGGTCGGGAATGTGTTCAATACTTAAACCAGCTCGTTGTAAGCCTTTTATGTAAGGGTAGTAAGCAACATTTTTAAGATAGCTATAATTCTGACGCATTACGTAACGCCACACTGCTTGATCTATTGGTGTGTATTTTTTGTAATTTTGGGCAACAATAAATTGCTTTAAATGATTGGGCAATTTTGTTACCTGCGCATTATTAAAATCATTAAAATGGCTCATGGTTAATCTGAAAATAAGTTGGTCGGCAGCTAAGTTATGATGTTGTTTTTATCTTATCAAGAAAGTGGCTGGATAAATTAACAGGCGAAAGTAATAAAGGTTTTAGGCGGGAAAATGATGGATTAATCATTAGAAAAGATGCTGTCGTATTTCATCGGGAAGGTTCTGTCGGGCTGTTTGCTATATCTTTTGCTGCCCTTCGACTCCACCC
>NZ_JBFTQI010000880.1:0-2292 GCF_056398925.1 Pedobacter sp. 01T416_2 | reverse complement strand
GGATAAAAATTGTTCCAAAATAATAAGCCAATATTTGCACAGCTATCAAAAGAATAAAAAAGAACCGGCTGGTTAAGATTACATTTTTACCGAGTGCAATGCCCATTAACCAGTTACCAAGAATCCCCATTCCACCAAATAGGAGCAGCATAATGCTAATTTGAGCGCCGTTCATATTCGAAATGTTTTCAAGGTACGCGGCAAGGTAGCTATAGCTCGAGAACATGGCTGCAAGTGTAAGTACGGTGGAAACCAGGTTTAGCCAAAGCTTGGTATCCTTTAAAACATACAACTGGCTTTCAGCAGATTTTTCGCTGTTGCCCGGCATAGATGGCACAACAAATAGCAGGCCTAAAAAGGCAATTAAACTGATAATACTGGTTAAGAAAAAAGATGCCTGCCAGTTATGAAAGTAATCAGCAGCATAGGTAGTTAAGGGTACACCCAAAACCGTAGCGATGCTGAGCCCAGTCATGACGACCGATACTGCTTTGGCTCCGCCTTGTTTGAACGCTACTGCTAGCGAAATATTCCAGAACAGCGGGTGGAAGAAGGCAGGCAAAATCCTCGCGATCATCAAAATGGTAAAGCTAGGGGAAAAAGCTGAAAGCAGGTTTGAGAGTATAAAAACACCCAAAACAAGGCATAATAAGAACTTGCGATTGATCTTAGAAGTAAGGGCAGTTATAAATGGAGACGATACGGCAACTGTTATAGCAAAGGCACTTAATAACCACCCGGCTGTATCCACAGAAACGCCAAACTCCCTGCTGATCGTTGGCAAGATGCCGATAACGCCAAATTCGGTAGTGATAATGCCAAAGGCACCTAATGCCAGTATATATATAGACTTATTCATATATTCAAATATTTCGATGTGTATAGGTAATTTGTTTCTAATTTCATGTGTAAGTGCCCTTAATCCTTTAACGAATTTAGGCAGGCGATGTACTCATTGAGCACTTTCTCGTTCAGCAGGTATTTGAAATTACGTCCTTCTTTTTGAGGCAACAACAGGTCTGCATCAACCAGTTGCTTTAAATGGTGGGAAACGGAAGGTTGTGTCAGGTCTAAAAGATCATTTACTTCTGCACAATAGAGGCAATCTTTCTTTTTTTTAAATTCCTGTAAAATGGCTATCCTGTTGGTATCACTTAGTGCCCGGGATATCTTTTCTATCTTTTTGTTATCCATTTTTCTTGCTTTGCTCCAAATTAACAAGGGGTAAAGCCTTGGCAAAGGTAAATTTTAATATTGATATATAGAAATGTATCTATGTTTATTGATTGTTTTAGGATAAAGATTTTTAGTCATCAGGGAGATCCCAGTAAGAAGTGGCAAAATCCAAGATCTGGTTTGCATATATCCCTTTAGCAAGATCGAAAAAAAACAAAGGCAGTCAGTTTTAAAAAGACTGTCAACCGCGTTATTTAAATAAATAATATAAATCCTATAGGAATACTAGATTATTATTTTTAGCTTTGCATCATTATATAATACTTATCCAGAAAGACTGAGGGAAGGGCCCTATGACGTCTGAGCAACCTATACACTTGTAAAAGGTGCTAATTCCTTTCTGCCCAAGGGTGGAGAAGATAAGTTGGTTATGCATCCGCATGCTAATTGATTTTGAGGTCGCTCAAAGTTTTTCTGGTAAAAGAACTCCTAAAAAAATCAGAAAATGAAGAAAACTTTTACACTTTTTACGGCTATTCAATTGCTCTGGCTTCCTTTATTGGCGCAGAATAGGCTGAGTGGATTTAAAACCCAAAATATTCCGATACAGCGTGTTATTGAGCAGAAATTTGATGCCGGGCTTAATAAAGAAAATATAGGGGCTACCATAAAAGAACTTTCTGCCAACCCTCACCACTTGGGTGCTAAAGGAAGTAAAACAGTAGCAGAATCTGTATTGAAAAAGTTTAGAAGTTATGGCTGGGACGCAAAAATAGAGACTTATTATGTTTTGTTTCCAACGCCTAAAGCCCGTTCGGTAGAACTTTTAGGGAGCAACAAATACAGTGCCTCGCTTGAAGAAAAGGCTATTAAGGAAGATTTAGCAACCGCACAGCAAGGGCAATTGCCTCCTTACAATGCCTGGAGTGCCGATGGTGATGTTAGTGCAGGTCTTGTTTTTGTAAATTACGGTCTACCAGCTGATTATGAAAAGTTGGTGCGTTTAGGTATCAGCGTAAAAGGCAAGATTGTTATTGCAAAATATGGCAGATCGTGGCGGGGCACTAAACCTAAGATAGCCTACGAACATGGTGCGGTGGGCTGTATCATTTATTC
>NZ_JBFTQI010000879.1:0-2294 GCF_056398925.1 Pedobacter sp. 01T416_2 | reverse complement strand
GTGTAGCTATTGTTGAGTACTTCAATCTGCCAGAACTTATCCGAACTGCCATCAATGTATTTAAGGTGTTTTTTCATGCTGAGCGCACTTTTAGCATTAGAGATTCCGTGAATTTATGAATAGCTAAACTATTCAATTTTTTCTAAAAAGAGAAGGTTAGTCGTAATGTATTGAGCTTTAAGATTAGCTTCGCTGAGCACTGCGTGGTTCTCGCCTGCGCGGGAATGACGGACGATTTTTCCGTTTTGTCATCATAAGTGAGCTGTACTAGGCATAGTTGAAAGTGAAGGATCTTTTTAATTGAAACATATAAGATTATATAATCTCGATTATGCCCAACGCTGCGGTCTTTGCGCCTTCTCTCTGTGCGCTTTGCGGTTAAAAAATATGGAAAATGTATGATGGATTGTGGAAACAGTCAGGCGTTTGGCGGGGAGCGATTAGCGCTGATTAAAAAATGCTGAAGCTTATATGGTCAAATAATATGGAATGGGGTGCTCGGTTTGGTCTACAATTAACAGAATAAACCATTGCCGAATGAACCAACAATAATATTCCCAGCAAGAGGCATTGATAGTGAGCTACTTAATATGTAGATTTAGTTTTATTTTTTAGCCTGCTTTAGCTTACGCCAATATTCTTGTTATTGTGTTAAACCCAAAAAAACCATTATGAAAGAATCAGAATTAACGGAAAAGAAAAGACGTTTCATTAAGCGCACTTATTTTGGTGTATCAGATAATCCGCTTGATGATGTAAATCCATTTGATGCCTGGGATGAATTTTTAGCGGCTAAGGTAAAGGATATGAATTGGGGGATAGATCCTGATGCCATTAAAAGATCAAAAATCAGGTTTGCCTATAATTTTAACCAGATTTTAGCCCATTATAATGTTTCGCTGGCGCTTGAAGATATCCTGGTCGACCTGGATAAAGATACGCAGACCAACGAAGCGATGATAAACACCTGGGCTGATAAGGCTGTTTTTCCAAGTGATAAGCTTAGCGCTAAAGCGATAGGAAAATGAAAAGGGCGCTRTTATTGATCTCCTGCCTGGGTTTTGGAAGCCTGGCAGTTGCACAAACAACTGGTGCGGATACCACGGCAAAAAAAAGTATGGTAGAAGCGTCGGGTTCGTTTAAAGTGTTCGATAAATACGGGCTAAAGCTTGACCTTAAATTTATCGATCCGGAAAAAGGATCATTCGGGATCGATTATCAGTTTCAACTGGATAAAAAACTATTGGGCAAGGATCCGGCTAAAATTAATAAACTTAACCTATCATTAGGCAGTAGGGGTTTTGTAACCGTTGCTGAGGATAAAAACAAAAACAGCAGCCTGATTTCAGAAATTAAATTGGAGGGGCAGCCCCTGTTTCACGTAAAAGGCAAAGACCTTGGGCCGCGTAGCACGATAGATCCACTGGCAGATGATGACCCAGAACTACCTCCTGGAAAAGACCCTCTTGTTCAACAAATACGTGATCAGGCCGCACAGGTAGCTTCGCCCTTGTGGCTATCGTTTAACCTGCATGCGAAACATGAAACCACCCAGGATTTCAGGAATTACGATTTCGCATTTGGCCCGCAGCTTGCTGTTTCCACTTCTTACCTGAGTTCGATCCTCGATTTTCCTTTTGGTTTGTTAAGGGCGGCAAAAAACAACAATCCCAGGCAGTTGGATTTATCTGTCGGTTATGATTACGTAACCGGCGCGAATAAAACCAGCCTTGCCCCTTTGCTTGAAGACTCGAAATTTATGAACAGGTTAAACCTTAAAGCTGAATGGGAAACGGGTATACTTTCTGGAAATGAGCGGATCGCCTTTTTATTCGATTCGTATTACGACCTCGACCGTAATTTATTGTTGAAAAACGCAGGTAAAGACTGGAATTACTTTTACATGATCAGGATAGAAAAGCTGCTTAAAATTAATTTAGGTCCGGGCACTAAAACCAAGATTGCGATCAAGTATACTGCAGGCGAGCTTCCACCAAATTTCGATAAAGGTTTTGTTCTTGGCGGAGGTTTCTCTATCGATTTTTAGTGAAATTCCTTAAAAGCGACGCGCCAAATGATGAGCCAGTTCCGCCTGCTTTGCGCCTTTGTGGTTAAATGACGGGCGCTTTTTTCAGTTTTGTCATTTTGAGAGTTAATTTATTTCATAAAAATCAATATGAATGACATGGTTTTTTAGATATGATAAACGACGAGCTTTCTATTGGAGCCTGGCAATGGTAGTGTAATAGAAGAGACTTATATATTAAAAAACTTTACCCCCAGCTCTGCTGGCC
>NZ_JBFTQI010000878.1:0-2295 GCF_056398925.1 Pedobacter sp. 01T416_2 | reverse complement strand
GGGGTAAGGAGGTTGTATGGCCCAATGCTCGCATTCCCCACTGTGCTGTAGGATAATCTTAATTTTCCGAAGCTCATGACATCAGAAAGTTCTTTCGAAAAGAAATTGGAAAAGATAAAACTCGTAGCAGCAGAGCCATAAGGATAAAAACTGTTGTTTTTGGACAGTACCGAAGTTCCGTCGTATCTTCCTGTAAGAGAGAGGATTAAAAACTTTTTATAATCTATATTAGACTGTAAATAGAATCCTATTTTTCTGGAGAGATAACTTGTTTCTGTAAATTGCACGGTTGATGTAGATCCGATGTTACCAAATCCCGGAACAGTTATGCCTAGTCCGTTGGCATTGCCAATTTCACTATAGGTTGATAATATGTTGTTACCCAATAGTGCATCGATGGTAAAATCGCCAAAACTTTTGTTGGCACCGATGATCAGGTCATTATTATATTGCCTGAAATTGCTATTTCTGTTTACAATCCGGCCATTAGGGTTCGAAACCGAGAGTAACGATTCATGATATTTGCCCTGTTCAACATAAACATCGGCACCAAAACGCTCAGTAATGGTTAACCAGTTTAAGGGTTTATAATCGGCTGTAAATGTCGGTAGAAAACGGTTCACAACTGATGTATTACTGATATTATCTAATACCCAGTAAGGATTATTACGCGAGAAACGGTATAAACGCTGACTTCCATCAGGGTTTACCGAAGGCTGCAGGTTGTAAGAAACTGGGGCAGAAAAAATGGTCCACACTGGACTTTCCAAGGCATAACCTTCAGGTAACCGACGGTTTTTGGTATTGGCGTAATTTAAAGAGAACGTAACATTCAGATCTTTAATAATTTGCGTGGTGAATTTCCCAAAAACAGTATTTCGGTCGAAAGAAGTGGTAGGTACCGTTCCATCCTGAGCAAAATTGGTATACGATATAAAATAAGAGTTGTAAGCCCCACCTCCGTTTACGGCTACCGTGTTGGTATATGTTTTTCCGGTTTTAAAGAATAAATCAGACTGATCATATACCTGTGCAGGCTGGCCGTTAATTTTTAAGGTATCCATTCTTGCTCCCCACGATGTACTCGTTTTTTGGTTCACACCATCAAAATATACGCCATTTGAGCCAAGTGAATATTTATTCTGAATTTCTGGCAACAGTGGTTTCTCCATTGAAAAAGAAGAAGAAAAACTAATACCAGGCTTTTTATTCAGGCTGCCTGCTTTTGTAGTGATAATAATTACTCCTTTTGCACCATCAGATCCATATAGCGCTGTTGCTGCACCACCTTTTAACACATTAATGCTTTCAATAATATTAGGATCAAGATCGGCAATTCGGTTGGTACCGGGACCCGAGTTGAGGTTACCGGTTTCATCATTGTTAACCGGAATACCATCGATTACCATCAAAGCTTCATTGTTGCCATAAAGAGAATTAGCACCCCTAATTACAATACGCGATGAACTCCCTGGAGTGCCCGACGAACTTGTAATTTGCACACCAGAAACTTTACCTGCCAATGCATTTACCAGGTTAGGCTCTTTTGTCTGGGTCAATTGCTCGCCTTTTACCTCTTGAGAACTATAGGTGAGGTTACGTTTTTCCCGCTTTACACCTAATGCAGTTACTACAATCTCATTCAGGCTTTGCTGGTCTTCACTTAATGTTATGGTTATGTTGCTTTGCCCGCTATAAGCAAATTCTTTGGTTGTATAACCAATTCCACTAAAAACCAGTGTAGCTGGATTTGCACTTTTAATTGAAAAAACCCCTTTCGCATCGGAAGAGGTGCCAATAGCGGTTCCTTTAACTTTTACCGATATGCCTGGGATTGGCAGCCCCGACGCATCTGTAATCTTGCCACCAATCAGCGACGTTTGACCATAAATCTGTATGCAACAGAGCATGGTCAAAATGAACAAAGTAATCTTTAATCTGGTCATTGTATTCAGTTTAGTTAGTAATATGACCAAAATTAGGTTTATAAGAAGCCAGATAGAACGATGATTTTAACACGTATTGCCCAAAAATTAACGCAAATGTTACAATCGTTGTAAATACGTTAATAAACTGTGATTTGTTTAACCGATCAAACAAAATTTTGAACCGCGGAGCAGATATTGAAGTAATTTGTTGGATGTTTAGGCTTTCCGCCCGCCAACTGATTGTTTGTCCGCACTAATCAGATTTTCAGCACCGGTTTGGGTTGGTTAAACTAAGCGATTGCAGGTACAAGTAGCACCCATAAAAAAGTAATTAGCCCAGAAGTTGAAAGCATGGCCTATGTATGCT
>NZ_JBFTQI010000877.1:0-2306 GCF_056398925.1 Pedobacter sp. 01T416_2 | reverse complement strand
CAATTAAATCGTTACTTAGAATTTAGTTTCGGTAAATCACCTAGGGTGTATAACAAAAAAATTGCCCCAGCCGAGGCAATTCTTTCACAATAAAAACTAAAAAAAAATCGAATTGCAAATTTTTTGCTCAAAAAATGCATTTTAAAGTGCATTTAACATAATTTTAACGCTTCGTGTCTGCTTTTTGGTACTTTTGTCAGTTCGAACTGCTTGAAATTCTCTGTAAAGGCATCCGACAGTTCGAAGGCTTTCAAAAAGTATTCTTCCTGATTGCTCCATGTTTTAGAGGGGTCTAAAATTTCGTCCGGTACCCCAGGACAATTTAACGGCATCATCAATTTAAATACGTGGTGTTGCTTATATTTATTATGATCCAAGTCTCCATTTAACGCTGCCGTAATCATCGCTCTGGTATAACTTAATTTCATCCTTTTACCTACTCCGTAAGCTCCACCGCTCCAACCCGTATTTACTAACCATACGTTTACCTGGTGTTTTTCCATCTTCTCGCCCAATAGTGCGGCATATCTAGATGGGTGCAATGGCAAGAAGGCTTTACCAAAGCAAGCCGAAAACGTTAACTGAGGTTCTGTCACCCCTGTTTCTGTTCCTGCAACCTTGGCTGTATATCCGCTCATAAAGTGGAACATGGCTTGTTCTACATTCAATTTTGAAATTGGAGGCAATACGCCAAACGCATCTGCAGTTAAGAAAAAGATATTTTTCGGAACAGCCGCTATTGATGGTAAAATCGCATTGTCAATATAATCTATAGGGTAAGCCACGCGGGTATTTTCCGTTTTACTGATATTGCTATAATCAACCTCCTTTGTACCTGGAAAAAAATTAATATTCTCCAGCAACGAGCCAAATTTGATCGCCTTAAAGATCTGAGGCTCTTTCTCTTCGGTTAAGTCTACGCATTTTGCATAGCAACCGCCTTCGAAATTAAATACAGAATCTTTACCCCAGCCATGTTCATCATCACCGATCAATCCTCTTTCGGGATCGGCAGACAAGGTGGTTTTTCCAGTCCCTGACAAGCCGAAGAATATAGCGGTATCGCCATTTTTGCCCACATTGGCCGAACAGTGCATGGATAGCGTATTCTTATATACTGGCAGGATAAAGTTTAAAACAGAAAAAATTCCTTTTTTAATTTCGCCGGTATAGCCAGTTCCCCCGATCAAAATCATTTTCCTGGTGAAATTGATGATGGAGAAGTTTTCCTGTCTGGTTCCGTCAATAGCCGGATCGGCCAAAAAACCTGGCGCAGCAATGATGGTCCACTCTGGTGTGGTCCCCAAACGATCCTCTTCAGGGCGGATAAACAAATGATGAGCAAAAAGATTCTGATAAGCAGTTTCTGTAATTACCCGAATGGATATATCGTAATCCGGGTTGGCACAGGCCGAAGAATCGCGGACATAGATTTTCTTATCTTCAAGGTAATTTGTTAGCTTATAAAACAGCTGATYGAATTTCTCCGGAGAAATTCTAATGTTTACATCGCCCCACCAAACCTGATCTTCGGTTACTTCGTCGCATACAATAAAACGGTCTTTAGGAGAACGTCCGGTAAACTTTCCGGTATCAACCGCCAGCGCTCCTGAAGCAGCCAGCGTACCTTCTTTATTTAATAAGGCATCATCAATTAATTCCGTTGGAGATAATTGGTACTTTACAGCAATGTTTCCGCCTAGATTTAAATAGCTTAAATCTGGCGTTTGCAGTTTCTTTTTGCTCATAACAATAAGTTAGTTAGTACAGCAAAGGTAAATACTTATCTTCCACAAAAACTAGTTTTGAAGCGTAATTTTTTACATATTGTAGCAAATACACTATTATGTAAACATTTTATTTACAGATATTTACAAGCTATTTTACAAGGTAAAAAAAATTAAAAAATTACACTAAGTAAAATTTGTTAAACGGTTTTAGCTGGTCTAAACTTTTAATTGACAAGGCTTTAAGTTTATGACGGTTTGTTAAATGATTAAATATTGGCCACCCCGCCAGAGGAGCTATCGTGTGGACACATCTTTTTTAATCTAATTTGTTTTTAGTTCCTTATGCCTAAGGCGATCGTCATGCTGAATTTATTTCAGCATCTTTCCTGCTATTARCTGGCCTTGATCTCTTAAGAAGGCACAAATGTCATTTTTTTTCGCTCTTTGCCGCGGGGCATGGTAGTTTTTCGCAGATCATGTTATTTTTATTTGTGCTCAAGAATGCTAGCGCATTTTGGAGCGCCAAAGTACCCAAAGCGCTTTGTCAATCCAGCAAGGCGGCTCAGCACAATCCAA
>NZ_JBFTQI010000876.1:0-2313 GCF_056398925.1 Pedobacter sp. 01T416_2 | reverse complement strand
ACAGAGCGAAAGCCACCCGATAGAATTTAAAACCGTGCAACTTTACGATTTGGAAGCGTACATGAAAGATAAAGCAAAACTGGATAAGGTATTGGCTAAAATATTAAAAGAGTAAACCATATTGCTACCTAGTTGTTAAATCATGATGTAAAAACCTCGCACCTAAATTATACAATGCTTAATACCCATTTGTTTAAACCCATTGCCCTACTATTTTTTCTTTTAGTTGCCAATATTACTTTTGGGCAAACTGCTTACAAAGTAAAAGACATACCCGACCCAAAAAACAATGGGGGAGGCTATGTAAGTGATCCTGACGGCATTTTGGGAAGTAGTGCGGTTTCGGGTTTAAATAATACCATTGCCCAGTTTGAACATGAAACCAATGTTCAGGTAGCAGTGGTGATTGTTAACGATTTCGACCATGATAAAGAAGATTTCGATTTTGCATTTGAGCTTTTTAACACCTGGGGAATTGGTTCAAAAACCAGCAATAATGGCTTATTGTTATTTATCTCAAAAGATCGGCGAAAGTACCGGTTCATTACCGGAACGGGAATTGAAGGTGTATTGCCAGATGTAAAGCTTAAACATATTGCCGAACAGAACCTCCTACCAGCTTTCAGGCAAAATGATTTTAGCACCGGGATAACGAATACCATTAATGCCATTGGTGTAATTATTTTAAATCCTGAAAATAAATCAGAGCTCAATCAGTTTTTCACCCAACACGAAAGCAACAGTTCACTCGAAAATTTTTGGCTTCCTACAGGAATTATCCTACTGGTATTTTGGGGGGTGTTCAAAATTGTGAACAGGCAAGCCAAAAATGGTTTAAATCCAAAAGGCTTTGACAAGAATAAAAATAGTTATGATGCCACCATAGCTAAAGGCTGTGGAGTGGCTTTCTTTATTGTGTTTGTTTCTATTTTTATTTTTGTTTTTACTGGTGCTTTTGAGCTGTTCGAAAAGATAAAATTAGCACATATCCCTTACATTCTTTTTTCTATCCTGGCCATATTGCTTTTCTTTCGTTACCTTTTCTATTTGTCGGCATTAAGAAAAGCCCACCAGGACGACAAAAATTTCTTTGATGCCGTTGTGGCTTTCCACAAAAAGAACTGGTGGTTAGTTCTTTTCTCTCCTATAATTTTAATTGCAATTATACTCCACCTTATTAAGCGCGTTAAAACGATTGATCGTTTCAAGCCAGTTTTGGATAGTAAAAACAACCCGATGACCCGAGTAGATCGCGATATCAACATAGAAGGGGAACCCTTTTTAACTGCAGGGCAACGTAAAGAAGAAGTTGTTCTAGCTTATGATTATGATATCTGGGAAAGCACAGACCATAAAGAACATATTATTAAGGCATGGCCAGCTGAAAAACACAACAGTTATATAGAATGCCCAGAATGCGCTTTTAGGACATACAAACTGAATGAACGTGTTACAGTTAAACAAGCCACTTATAGTCACGAAGGGCAGGCGAAGCTGATAAACGAATGTAGCTTTTGTAAAAAAACAGAATTTATAAAGTGGATCACATTGGCCATATTGGTCGAATCGAGTTCGTCATCAAGTTCCTCTTCATCAAGCAGCAGCTCATCTTCTTCATCATCAAGCAGTAGCTGGGGCGGTGGTAGCAGCAGCGGTGGTGGTACTGGTGGAAGCTGGTAGTTTCGCTTATCTGTTTTATAAGATGCTTTAACTTTGCTGAAAGAAGATTTTAAGGAAAGGAGAAGTACCTTTTTTCAATCTTATCCTCACCTATTAAAAGTATTTTCTAATTTTGAAACACTTAGCACGGTGTTTGCTTATAGCGTGTTGGCAATTACCCATTAAAACTGTTTCGCAGAATTCAATACTTATGACTAGAATTTTCTTCCTCCTCATCGCTCTTTTTATTTTCACTAACCGTTTAAACGCACAAGAAACGTATCGCGTTAAGGCAGACAAATTGCGTGTAAGGGAAAGCAGCGATCCGAAAAGCAAGGTGATTGGAAATATTGCTCAAAATGAAAACATTACGGTTTTAGATGCGAAAAATGCCAAGTTTTACAAAGTAAAGTTTAAAAACCGCGAAGGCTGGGTAAGCAAAGATTTCATCGAAAAAATTGCTCCTGCTGCTAAACCATCAACTCCTCAGCCAAATACTGCACAGCCCGCCGCTACCCCTCAAACGGCAAGCGCCGACATGTATCGGGTAACTGCAGACGATTTACGCGTAAGGCAACAAGCTGACCCGAAAAGCAAAATTGTGGGATACCTGCCTAAAGATGAAAATGTTGCCGTGATCGATTCATCAAATAC
>NZ_JBFTQI010000875.1:0-2314 GCF_056398925.1 Pedobacter sp. 01T416_2 | reverse complement strand
AGATAAAGCTTTTAACGCCAAAAATCTAACCGGAGATGAAATCTGGATCGAGGATCATGCTATCCGCTACCTAGATGAAGATATTGCTGCCACACCTCGCGTGGGCATTGCATACGCAAAAGAGCATGCTTTATTACCGTGGCGGTTCTTTGTAAAAGGCAATAAATATGTGAGCAAACCAAACAAGGTTTGATAAAATAACATAAATTGAAAAGCAGGTTTGGAAACAATACCTGCTTTTTTTGTATTATTGAGGCAATGAATTTTGAAAACAACTTATTATTCGCACAAACACAAGACGAAACCGACCAGCTACGCGATTTCAGGTCTCAGTTTTTATTTCCAAACCATAACGGAAAATATTTTATTTACCTGTGCGGCAACTCATTAGGACTTCAACCTAAAGTAGCCAGTGAGGTTTTAAAAAATCAGCTTAACAACTGGGCTAACTATGCAGTAGAGGGCTGGTTCGATGGAAATGAACCCTGGATGTTCTATCACAAGGCACTCAAAAAGTTAATGGCCCCGATTGTTGGCGCACTACCATCAGAGGTATGCCCGATGAATACCCTAACTGTAAACCTCCATTTATTAATGGTTAGTTTCTATCAGCCTAAAGGTAAACGATTTAAGATCATCATGGAGGGTGGCGCATTCCCATCCGACCAATACGCAATAGAAAGCCAGGTAAGATTTCATGGTTTCGACCCAAAAGAAGCGATTATAGAGGTTTTCCCCAATGAAGGCGAAGAAATACTTCATACCGAAGATATCTTGGCTAAAATCAAAGAAAATGCAGATGAGATCGCTTTGGTTTTATTTGGTGGAATAAACTATTACACAGGACAATGGTACGATATGGAAACCATTACAAAGGCAGGGCATGAAATCGGCGCAATTGTAGGCTGGGATCTGGCGCATGCCGCAGGTAATGTTCCTGTAAAACTTCACGATTGGGATATTGATTTTGCCTGTTGGTGCTCATATAAATATCAAAATTCAGGTCCGGGGGGAATAAGCGGAATCTTTGTTCACGAAAAACATTTCAGCAACACCGAATTAAACCGCTTTGCAGGATGGTGGGGTTATCAGGAAAGTAAGCGTTTTAAAATGGAAAAAGGCTTTATTCCAGAAGCCGGGGCAGACGGCTGGCAGGTAAGTTGCACACAGGTAATGCCAATGGCTTTATATCATGCTTCACTTCAGATTTTCGAACAAGCAGGCTTTATTGAACCATTAAGAAATAAAAGTGTTACTTTAACTGCATATCTTGAATTTATTATAAATGAAGTGAATAAGGAATTAGGCATAATGCAATATAAAATCATCACACCTAAAGTAACTAAAGATAGAGGCGCCCAGTTATCCATCATCGCACAGCAAAATGGTAAACAGATTTTTGATGGCTTAATGGCAAACCACGTACTTGGCGATTGGCGCGAACCTGATGTAATCCGCTTAAGCGCAGTCCCTCTTTATAACTCTTTCGAAGATGTTTATTTGGCCGGACAAGCACTTTTAAAAGTAAGTAAAGAGGTTTTACGATAAAAGGTTCATCAAATAAAAAAGCAAGAAAATGATCAATTACAACCCTAAAGACTGGAGTACCTTCATTTTTCATATCCATAAAAGTGATACTTTTAGAAAACTGTGGCCATTAATGCTTGCGGTAGCTGTTTTTTCGGGCCTGGTTGCATTTGCCGAACTCAATTTTTTTCAACTTTCTAAAAGCAGCTATGTGACCAATATAGGCATGATGCATAGCTTATTGGGCTTTGTATTATCAATGCTACTGGTTTTCAGAACAAATACAGCATACGACAGGTGGTGGGAAGGAAGAAAGTTATTGGGATCGTTAACGAATGTGAGCCGCAACCTGGCCTTGAAAATAAAAGCGCTTAAATTAACAGAAGAAGATGTCCGTTTTTTCGAATACGGCATTCCTAAATATGCTTTTGCTTTAAAAGAACATTTACGCGAAAGGATGTATTTTGGCAAAAACAGTCTTTTGATAGAGGTTGAAGAAGGTAAGCACGTACCAAACCAGATTGCAGGCAGCTTAATTAACAGGTTATACGAACTACTCGAAAAAGGCGCTATTTCGCAGGAACAATTTATTGTGCTTTCTGGCGATTTTAATCAATTTACCGATATCTGTGGTGCTTGCGAACGCATTAAAAACACACCGATCCCATATTCTTACAGTGCTTTTATCAAGAAATTCATCTTTATTTACGTAATTACTTTACCTATTGGATGGGTATTTAGTTTAGGTTATTTTGTGGTACCCATTGTTCCCTTTATTCTCTATGTA
>NZ_JBFTQI010000874.1:0-2318 GCF_056398925.1 Pedobacter sp. 01T416_2 | reverse complement strand
GTAGCAGTTCAGGCCGATGTAAGTAAAGAAGCAGATTGTGAACTGATTATCAAACAAGCTTTGGTTTCGTTTCAAAAGATTGATATTCTGGTAAATAATGCCGGATTATCTATGCGTGCCCTGTTTAACGATCTGGATTTATCGGTGCTTAAAAACCTGATGGATGTGAACTTTTGGGGGACGGTTTATTGTACCAAATATGCTTTGCCAGAGATTTTAAAAACCAAAGGAACGGTAGTGGGGATATCATCAATTGCAGGTTACCGGGGTTTGCCGGGCAGAACGGGTTATTCAGCTTCTAAATTTGCAATGAACGGATTTATGGAATCTCTACGCACCGAATTACTAAAAACCGGGGTAAACGTTTTATTGGCCTGTCCTGGTTTTACTGCTTCCAACATTAGGGTAACCGCTTTATCAAAAGATGGTGCTGCACATGGCGAAACCAGTATGGATGAAGGCAAAATGATGACATCTGAAGAAGTAGCAAGCATTATTGCTGACGGTATCGAAAAACGTAAACGGACTTTAATCATGACCGGACAAGGGAAATTAGCCGTTTGGATGAATAAACTCTTCCCAGCTTTTGTAGATAAAAAGGTTTTTGATTTGTTTGCAAAAGAGAAGAATCCGCTGATTAAGGCTTAAGGTAGAGGGTTTAAGGCTTAAGGTAAATCGCGATAGCGTTTAGGGTCCAAGGTTAAGTAGAGATTTAAACTAAAATAATTGTCAGTCTGAGCGGAGTCGAAGACCCATAACTTTGAGTTTACCTGGATTTATACAAGGAGCTCGTGGATTTTACAGGTCGCTGAAACACGTCCTGCTGACACCCCTCTGAAAGAGGGGAATGCAAATCGCATAGAGACGATGAGGGGTAATTCCCCTCCTCTGGAGGGGTGCCTGAAAGACGGGGTAGTCATATTTAGCACAGACCAGACCGTCCTAAACCCGGTAGCAGCGAAAATCCTTTTTGTTTGCAGCAAACTTAAATATCCTGCTATCTGCAGCCTATGAAACAGATCCTTCGTGCCTCAGGATGACAGCACCACAAAAAGATTGAAGCGAATAACGGGACTATCGCAACCGATTATCACTACCATTGCTTTCCAAAAAAATCGAAAATGAAAATCAGGCCTTATGCCGTCGGTGTAACCTTATCCAATTTACTATAATCCATCACCATTTTGCCTTCTTCGTTATGGTAATACATTTTATCAAACTTGGCATCCATTTCAATTTCCTCATCCTGATAACTGGTTCTGGTGTGGATGGTCTGCGAGAAAGTATCATCAAAAGCTTTGAGGATTACAAAAACTTCTACTTCGGCCTGCTGCAGCTCGGTTAACGATTTTTCGAAAAACGGACTTTCTTCTGTAATGGGGTGTACCAAAGTCCAGTTTAAAGATAGGATGCCGATTTTACTGCGCTCTAATGGCAAAGGATAAAACCTACGAACATGTTTGCCATCAATGGTTTCGTTGTACGACATCACCATCTGCACCTCGACCTCTATCAATTGATTACGGCGGAGGTTAACCAAACGGCACATCAATCCATGTCCTTTCTCGTAAGGGGCAATCACCATTTTTTTGCTGAAGCTTACTTTTGAGGTGGGCCTGCTAAAACGGCCATACAATAAACCTGTAGCAAGTGCAAAGGCCAATAAACCCAACATACTTTCGAAAGCGGCAAGCACACTGGTAACAAAACCCTGTGGCGAAATATGGCCGTAACCCACGGTAGAAATGGTTTGGGCAGAAAAGAAAAAGGCATCAAAAAACTGATCACGAAGCGTTACACCTTTGGCACCATTTAAATTTTCAATACCCACAACATTATATAAAACAGCAAAAATTGTATTTACAACGAGGTAGGCAAGAAGGATGACAAAGAAAAAACGCGGCCAGCTCATAGTAACCAAGCGGGTGTAGGTATCATCAAACTTAAACCAGGGCAGGCCCGTACGTTCGATATTTGCTGAACCATCGGGGTTGAGCATGCGCTGGTTTTTGGTTACAGGATTGGATCCGAAACCGAAATCATCATTAAACTGTACTTTTCTTTTAAAAAAGGCCATATATTTTTAGAAAGATTTTGGAATATTAAAAAACTATGTCAATATTTGCTTTATACAAACATGATAATTAAAAACTTAAATAACAATTGGTGGTGGCATAACGAAATTCGTTAGGCAAATTCTATTGTTATATATTTTAAAATATTTTAAACACAACGAAGAGGATTGCCCAAAAAGCAATCCTTTTTTTATGCAATTTTTTGAAGGATCGTCATGCTGTCCCGATTAATCAGGATCAGCA
>NZ_JBFTQI010000873.1:0-2318 GCF_056398925.1 Pedobacter sp. 01T416_2 | reverse complement strand
GGCCGATAATTGCACCGATAAATTCTTTATCAATAGTTAAAGAAACAATACGTGGTGCATGTGGTTTATAATCTTCGTTAGGCGAGCTAATGGTTTTCTTCATCTCGTTTAAGATGTGTAAACGACCTTCTTTAGCCTGTAACAAAGCTTTTGTTAGAACTTCGTAAGATAAACCATTGATTTTTAAGTCCATTTGACAAGCAACGATACCGTGTTCAGTACCAGTTACTTTAAAGTCCATATCACCTAAGTGATCTTCATCACCTAAAATATCAGAAAGGATTGCATATTTACCGGTTTTCTCATCGGTAATTAAACCCATTGCGATACCTGAAACTGGAGATTTGATTTTAATACCTGCATCCATTAATGCTAATGTACCCGCACAAACAGTTGCCATTGATGACGAACCATTAGATTCTAAGATATCAGAAACAATACGGATGGTATAAGGATTTGCTTCACCTTGAGGCAACACTTTTTTCAATGAACGTTGTGCTAATGCACCGTGACCAATTTCGCGACGGCCAGCACCTCTGTTTGGTCTAACCTCTCCGGTTGAGAAACCAGGGAAATTATAGTGTAATAAGAATTTATTGTAACCATTGAAGAAAGCACCATCAATCATTTGCTCATCATCTTTACTACCTAAAGTAACTGAAGTTAATGATTGTGTTTCGCCACGTGTAAATACTGCCGAACCGTGAGCAGCAGGTAAATAACCAACTTCACTCCAGATTGGACGAATTTCTGTAGTCTTACGACCATCTAAACGGATACCTTCATCTAACAACAGGTTTCTGATGGCATCGTACTGAACATCATGATAATAATGTTTAGCCATTGCTTTAGTTAAATCTGCAGTATCTTCAGGCATTGCCTCGAAGAATTCGTTAATGATCGCAGTGAAACCTTCTTTACGAACGTCTTTATTGCCACCGGCTTTTGCAACAGCATAAACTTTATCGTAAGTATCAGCATAAACCTTAGCTTTTAAATCAGCATCATGGTCTTCGTGGCTGTATTCGCGTTTAACGGTTTTGCCAGTAGCCTCAGTTAATTCAACCTGAATAGCACATTGAACTTTAATTGCATCGTGTGCAAATTTTAAAGCCTCAACCATTTCGTCTTCCTGAATTTCATCACACTCACCTTCAACCATGCCTATATCGTTAGCCGAACCAGCTACCATAAACTCTAAAGTTGCACGCTCTAATTGGCTAGCTAATGGATTAATTACCAATTTACCATCAATTTTAGCCACACGTACTTCAGAAATTGGACCGTTGAAAGGAATATCAGATACTGATAATGCAGCTGATGCTGCTAAACCTGCCAAACAATCTGGCATGATATCTTTATCAGCAGAGATTAAAGAAATCATCACCTGTGTATCAGAGTGATAATCGCTTGGGAACATTGGGCGTAAAGCTCTATCCACCAAACGAGAGATTAACACCTCGTAATCGGATAATCTTGCCTCACGACGTAAAAAGCCTCCTGGGATACGACCTGTAGCCGCATATTTTTCCTGATAATCAACCGATAAAGGTAAAAAATCAGTACCTGGTTTAGCACCAACGGTTGATACTACAGTTGCTAACAACATGGTATCACCCATTTTTACTACAACCGAACCATCAGCTTGTTTAGCCAATTTACCAGTTTCAATTTCTACAATTCTGCCATCGCCCAAATCGAACGATTTTTTTATTACATTCATTTAAATAGAATTATGGTGTGTTTTCCTCTTTCTACACACCGTTGTTTATATATGTATTTGTTTTTGCAAACGAAGATAGGATTAAAAAAGCCTATCTATAATAAAACCCGTTAAAAAAATTAACAGGGAATTAAAAAGCCATTCCCTAAAGAATGGCTTTTATTGATAAACTTGCGCTTATTTTTGTTTGATGATATCACGAAGCGATAAAGCTTTGATGATAGCACGATAGCGCTCAATATCTTTTTTGTATAGGTAAGCCAAAATACCGCGGCGTTTACCTACCAATTTTTGAAGTGACAACTGAGTAGAGAAATCTTTACGATTTTTCTTTAAGTGTTCTGTTAAGTGCGCAATACGGTATGTAAATAACGCTACTTGACCTTCTGCAGAACCAGTATTGGTTTCTACTTTGCCGTGTTCTTTAAAGATTACAGCTTTTTTCTCTGGACTTAAATACATTCTTGAATAATATTAAAGCAATAAAAAATTAATTAATTGTGGCGCAAAGATAAGGCTATTTTTATTTATAAGCAAGTGATCGTTATTATTATCTTCTTTTATTTATAAGCAAGTGATCGTTATTATTATCTTC
>NZ_JBFTQI010000872.1:0-2320 GCF_056398925.1 Pedobacter sp. 01T416_2 | reverse complement strand
TTCCATTTAAATCAGTCAAAGATCGGATTGTCCGATCAATTTGTTATTAACCCTCTCAATCTTTACGAACAATGCTAAAGTCAGTTTTTCTTTCTCTGCTTTTGTCGCTTTCTTTGAGCTTATGCTTAGCTCAGGATACGCCTAACGAACTTGCCAACAGGCACAATTTTATTTTTCAGCACCTAAACCGTAGCGAGGCAACCACCGGTATTTTACTTGACTATGGTATAGAGTTCCAGAATATGGATAATTACGATGGTTCGGTATTGTTAGACAGTAATCATGTTTCCATTACGGATTGGAGGACTATATATGCGACGTTACTCACCTCACAGTATTGGGAAGTATAAGATAGAAACGCTCATGATGCGAGAATGGCCATATTAGGGTGTCAGTGTTGGGGAGTTTATATCAATGGCATGTGCAT
This sequence comes from Pedobacter sp. 01T416_2, assembly GCF_056398925.1. NCBI lineage: Bacteria > Pseudomonadati > Bacteroidota > Sphingobacteriia > Sphingobacteriales > Sphingobacteriaceae > Pedobacter > Pedobacter sp. 01T416_2. Next base: position 1,893 of record NZ_JBFTQI010000872.1, on the reverse strand, counting down.
TGAACACTGAGCAGGCATTATTACCGTTAATATTCATTTGAGTGTGTTAATGGCTGGGTAACGCCACTAATCAGGTTGCTTAAAAAACCGTTAATAGAACCTTAATATTGAGAGAGTTCGCAGCAAAATGAAGCGAAAACTTGTATTTAGCCGGGTCAATATCTATATTAATAGCGAAATAACTTACTGCCCTGTTTAATTGAGTGCGCCCAAAAAAAGATATGAGAATTTTGTTGTACATATTGCTTGCAATAGGCATACTGGGCTGTAAAAATAAAGCAGACCAGACTTATAGGATGCCAGATAAAGACAGTGCAAATTTCACTGTTGCTATAGTTATGCTTTATCCGGGTGAGCGGCTCTTGGTCAAGTTAAACAATGAGGTTTTACTGGATACAACCGGCGATGCATCAGGTAGACTTGACTCCCGTTTATATTTCAAATACCCCAAAAAGGTAAAGACAATAGCTGTTTCTGGAGTTTATAACGGCACAAAGACATTTAACCGCTATTTTAAAGATACATTATCACGCGTTCCTAAATTAGCCCTGGTAATACCTTTTCCAATGCCAAAGGCAACTTGGAAACCTAAAAACGAATCGGATAACCGTGTCCCTATGGAAAGTACTGAGCGCAATATTGTGCTTGTGGATGATACTGCTTATCCTAAACAGAAGAACATGTTGTAGCGCTATAAAGCCCGTCGTTAATTAATTTAAATATCTCAGTTCCATTTTAAATGAAAATTATCGTTTTTAATGCCAACAAAAAATCTGTTAGTGAACCCTGTATTTTGATTTATAACATTGTAAAATAATCGGATACTAATTTTTCGTTTACTGTCGAGGTCGTTCAAACACTATAAAACCAGTTTTATGAGTAGCTAAAAAAGCCGCCCAATGGGCAGCTTCAATTCATCTGATTGATATTTTTTATTTCGCTAAATTCATTGCATTTTGTTCCGCTTCCATCATCGCTTGAGAAGCATAGGATGCAGATTTAAGACTGGCAAAGTCAGTTAATTTTACATTTTTCATGTTGCTCGCAACCATTGTACTTTCACCGGCAGTACCATTTAATTTTAATACCGCATCATCTTTAACAATAGTATATAAACTGCCTGCTGTCGTTTTAATTTTTGCTGTAGCGCTCTGGTTCAGAAATAACTGAAGGTATTTTGTATCAAAATTATTGCTGGTAACCACAACCGATTGTCCGTAAGCTTCAATTCTTTCTAAATCTTTTACGGTAATGTTTAACGTTACCTGACTGGTTTCCATTGAATTGATAAACAAGGTTTTCCCATCAGTTGATACCGAGGTTTTTGAAGCATCGTAATTGCCCGCACCTTCTACATTTTGTTTATCACCTTGTGTTAAGATAAGCTTCACGTTACCACTTACCCAGATTCTGCTGAATTTTGATAATGAAGAAGTTTTGGTTTCTGCTTTAACTGGCTCAGCGGCAAAAGTTGCCATGGCTGATGAAGTAAATACTACTGCTGTTAATGCTGCTGCGAATATTGTTTTTGCTAAAGTTTTCATATCTTTTATATTTTAGGTTTTTGCTATTGTTTTGTTATTAAGACGCAGCTGCCCATCAAACGTTTCAGGCAAAAACCCGGTATTATACCAGCGTTGGTAACCGCTAGACCAACGCCTGTAATTCCTAGACAAACGCTTATTGATCATCAACGGTTTGATGCAATAGTTTTCGGTGAAACAGTATAAACTTAAAGCGCAGCTTTTGTAATCGGTGTAATGTCGAAAAGCACCAGCCTGCCATAAGCCGCCAATTGTTAAAAAATGTTAAAGGAATTTGAAAATATTATTTTGTTGTTTTTTTTTGAATCTCCATCAGATAAACAAACAGGAAAGCATTTTTTAGAGCAAT
>NZ_JBFTQI010000871.1:0-2320 GCF_056398925.1 Pedobacter sp. 01T416_2 | reverse complement strand
GCTTAAAGTCCTGCCGGCAGAACTTTAAGCAATAATTTTATCATAGCTTAAAAGCCATATAAGGTAAGATCGCCGATAGCCACTTTACTTTTTTCAGGCTGAACGTCTGATATTTGAATTTTTAGGTATCTGATATTTTTGCCTTCAAAAAACACGGGCGCATAATCCTGTCCTGATACTTTTCTCAGAGTAATTAAATCAATCCATTTTATCCCATCAGCAGAACACTGAAGCGAATAGTTATACCAATCGCTGTCTTTGCCCCAAATAATGCGGTTGCCTTTCACTGTAACAGATTTTCCCAGGTCGATATTTATGGTTAAGGGAAGTAGCTCTCTTGATGCTGTCCAGATTGTTCTCGGATCACCGTCAATTAATTTCTCAAATTCCGAGGTACCTATCTCTTCATGAAAACCGAACATATTTGGCATTAGCTTAATGATTGGAGGCAATTGATCAGATTTTATGTCTGCGGTAACCGTATCGGCAGTTTCTGCTTCACTTTTCCATTTTATGTGGTCACCATCAGCTGCGTAAATTCCTTTGTAAGGCACAGCAACTACTGTTTTGGTTGCAGGTTTAAGGCCAGGTGAGGAAGCGGTTATATTGATATTACCTGCGTTTTCGCTGGTGCGGATGATGCCATAACCGATACCTCCTTCAGTTTGTTGATCGGAGATTTTTAAGCGTGTCTTATTTGCGCCTATCAATGTCCCTTTTCCTGAAACACTTAAGTTGATCGGGTAAGTCTGTAGCTGTTCTTTGTTACTGATCACTGTTCCATTCCGATCACACACTTTAATGTAAATTGGGATCATATCTGAGCCATCGGCTATAGGACTGATCCCACGGTCAGCAACTTCGATTTCTAAATGGTCGGGCTGTTCTGGAGTTCTGACCACATGCGAACAGGTTATTTTACCATCTAATATCCCTTCGGCCCTTAGTATACCTGGCTCATAAGCATTCGTTTTAAACTCAAAGTACGGGCTACCGCCTTTAGCGGCAACAAATGGCGATGTTTTTGCATTTTGCGCCCTTGATATTTCACCCAATAAGCGGTTGTTACGGTAAAGCCTTACCTTATCGCAATTTGAAAAAATAATCAGATTAGAATCAATACTGGGGTTATTATTATAACTGGCAATAAAAATATTTGGGCCATATACCGGATTTCGGGCATCTTGCATCGCTTTTAACTGGTAGTAACCAAACTTTTCATAGCGGTCGATATCCACCACGCCGCTGAATGCGGTAAGTGGGTCCGATCCCCGGGTATAATCGTTAAAGCTCCAGAGAAAATATCCTCCCATCCGCTTATTGGCGTCTAACTTGGCATGGTCCCAATAACCACCTTCTTCTTCGAGCATCGTTCCGTTCAGTGCATTCTGCCTCAGTGTACACTGGGCAATCAGTCCTTTTGCGGTGTACATCCGCGATGCCCTTAAGCCGTTTTCCTTCTTGGGGTCGGCAATCCAGGTGTCGCCCCATTCGCGTGTGAGCGATGGCATTGAAGGCATTGGGTCGGTGCCGTCTTCGTTGATTACCTTATAACTTACATCGTAATATTTTTTTCCTTTAGCAAAGAAATCATCGGCAGTGAACATCTGGTTATTTGGCATTTCCTCGTGAGCGATGCGCACTACTTCTTTTGCCCAATAATCGGGTGTTGGTGATTCGTTGAGCGATGTTTCCCACAAAAATACCGACGGCCGGTTACGGTCCCGTCTGATCATYTCCCGTACCTGCTCATAGCTTCGCTGGATAAATACCGAATCTTTATTAAAGAACTGCCAGCCTGGTTCGCATTCGATTACCAATAGGCCCAATTGATCGCATGCATCTAAAAATACCGGAGACTGTGGGTAATGTGATGCCCTGACTGAATTAAACCCTCCTTTTTTGAGCTGTATCGCATCACGCCACTGCATAGATTCAGAAGCGGCATCACCGATGTTCTGGTAGCTTTGGTGGCGATTGGCCCCACGTAGGTAAAGTTTTTCGCCATTTAGATAAAAACCATCGGCTTTCCCATTCGCCGAAGCAAAAGAAATCGTTCTAATGCCGATGGAGGTAACTTTTAGATCAACTAGCGTTTTACCATCATATATTTTTGATAATAGTTGATATAAGTGAGGATGATCAGGATGCCATAGTTTAGGTTTTAAAACCGTAAGCTTTTGTACATACTCCTGATCAGAATGGCCTGCTAATAAACTTTCTGAACTTACAGTGGCTATTTTTTGCCCGTTTTTATCCTGTATAATGGTAAGCACTTTAAGGTTAGCGGTGCTATTGCTGCGGTTAACCACATGAGTTT
>NZ_JBFTQI010000870.1:0-2322 GCF_056398925.1 Pedobacter sp. 01T416_2 | reverse complement strand
AAATGGAAGTAAAGATCTATCGGCGTCCGTTCAGGCATTGTTGGATGAAAATGCAAAACTGAAAAAAGAAATTGAAAAGTCGAYAATAGAAAGGGTAAACACCTTAAAACATGAAATCGTTCATCATGTAAGAGGGATTAACGGCATTAACCTGATTGCTAAGCACATTGATCTGCAGAGTGCTGATGCAGTTAAAAATCTGGCTTTCTCTTTGAAAGATATGGTTGATAACCTGTTTCTGGTTTTTACTACAGAAATTGATGGCAAACCTGGAATAACCGTAATGCTTTCTGATCACCTGGTGAAAAAGGGATTAAATGCTTCTAATATTGTTCGCGAGTTGGGTAAAGAAATCCAAGGCGGTGGCGGTGGACAACCGTTTTATGCGACCGCAGGTGGTAAAAACCCATCGGGATTAAAAGTTGTTTTGGAAAAAGCAGAAAGTTTTATTCCGCATCATTGATTGAAATAATAAAATAGACCCTGAAATAAATTCAGGGTGACGCTATGTAAAATAAAAAAGAGGCCCTAGAGCCTCTTTTTTATTTTAATGTCTTCCATGTTTTTCTCTATGTCCTCTAGAGAATAAGCTTGAATTTACGTTTCTATCATGATATCTATTATCTACACGATAAGATCTATAATTATTTCTTGGCGAGCTATAACGTACTCGGTTTCCACCACCGTAAGATGAGCGGTAATAATTATTATCATGTGAATAACTTACTCTGTGGGTATTATAATTACGATATGGGCTATTTCCATAAACCACTACTTTTCTTCCGTGATGCAGATCGTAACCTCTATACCTCGCTGGTAAATACCTTGATCTTGTCCATCTGTTTCCACTTAAATAAACAAACTGCCTTTGAGGGACATAATAATAAGATTGAACTTCTGGGAGATAGTAATAATTAACGTTTTCATAACCTGCAGGTACCCAAGCTGGTTGTGCACCTATATTTACATTAATACTTACCTGAGCGTTAGATTGATTAGATGTTAAAGCCACGATACCAAAAATCGCGGAGATGATAAATAACTTTTTCATAATAATCCATTTTATTTGTGTGTACTTCAACAATTCAAACGCTGTGCCAAAACTTCTATTGTAACAGATATATAAAAAAAAGAGCTTCGAACGAAGCTCTTTTTAAATCGGTTAATAAAATTAGGTATTAGTGCTTTCCTTTACCATTTCCGTGGCCCTTACCGTTATTTCCTTTTCCATAAATCTTTTTAGCCTGTCCTGGAGGCATACCATGAGGATGTCCTTTTACGACATAATATTTGCTATCACGGCTATCCCTAATTACAAATTGCCCTTTATTGCCTTTATATTTTGCATACTTTACTTTATCATTCCTGAAATTCAAATAGGGTTTAGGCGAATTGATCACAACTTTATAACCATTGTATAAATTGTAATTACCATATTTTGCAGGTAAAGAATTTGCAAAAACCCAATCATTTCCATTTAAGTAAACAAACTGCTTTTGCGGAACATAATAATAACTTTCTACGTCAGGAAGATAGTAATAATCAACATGATCATAACCTGTTGGTCCCCAAAGCGGTTGCGAGCCGATGTTAACATTCACATTTAACTGTGCTTTAGCGGGGATGCTGAACAATGAAACCATCATCACTGCAGCAACTAAAAATAATCTTTTCATATTAATTCATTTAGTGTTTATTGTTTATAGCCAAACCACGTGCCAAATTAAGTGAACAAAAAAGGAGCCTCTCTCAAAGCTCCTTTATTTACAACTAAATATTAATATTAATGGCGCTCGTTACCACGGCCTTGACCGTTATTTCTTTCAGGACGATCATTCCCGCCTTTGTTATCAGTTTTGTGTTCATTGTTGCGGGCAGACCTTGAATTTTGATTTACCCTTACAACAGTTTTCTCCCTACGTATAGGGCGATTATTGTTAATCACGACAGTTTTGTTTCCATTATAGTTCGGATGTCCTTTAACTACATAATATTTGGTATCACGACTATCTCTTATAATACCTTGGCGACCACCATAATTTTTATATTTACCATACTTGGTTACATAAATATTGTTTCTTAAATATGGTTTTGGCTCGTTGATTACCACCTTGTAGGCGCGGTATAAATCAAAGTTCCTGTATTGAGTAGGCAAGCTGTTTCCCCAAACCCAACGTCCGCCATTCGAGTAAATGTATTGTGCAGAAGGCACATTATAATAGGCGTCTATATCAGGAAAATAATAATAATCTACATGATTATATCCTGTTGGCCCCCAAACTGGCTGAGAACCAATATTGATATTTAAGCTAACCTGTGCTT